>CAZKIR010000280.1:0-2280 GCA_964552835.1 uncultured Bacteroidales bacterium | reverse complement strand
ATGGAATAATAGCTATAAAATCAAGGAGTGGACAAAAATGGTTTTTAATTTTTCCAGTGGTAGCGACCAATTGGTTAACGCGTTAAACATTTTTCCAAATTTCTCGGATACAACACTAACTGACACGATTTATTTTGATTGTATTAAAATTTACACCAGTCAGAAAGCGTTAAATACAACAATCGCTAATTACGAGGGGATCACCCCGGAAGTAAAAGAACTCTGGTACGCTGATGGCGAGGTTGTGGAAAACCCGGATTCTACTGCGCTAAATCCTAGTGATTCTGTCTTTAAGTTTATCCCGATGGCTGACTCAACTTACGAGAACTATGGTATCTATATTGATGAATTGCAAGGATATCATATTGATAGCTTGGAGCTACTGGTTCATACCGAGGATAGTTTAAGGGGCATGTACTTACAATTCATGGATACAGTCTCGGACGCGTTGGGCGATTATTGGGAACGTTTTGAACTAACTATTGGTGAACCACTTCCCCCGGGATGGAACAAAATTGTAGCGCCATTCAATATTGAGGATGCCTACATGAAATTTCATGTACTGAATATCTTCCCGGATATGGAAAGCCCCTCGGATTCACCTATATACCTTGATGACATAAGTATTTATACTTTTAAATACAAAGAAATACCCTGGGTCGATTCAGTTAAACTTAACTTCGCGAGTGTTGAAATGGAAGTTGGAGACACCTTAGACACACTTGCCGCGACAACATATCCAGAGAACGCCTGGCATAGTGATTTGACCTGGGAAGTAAGCGACGAATCGATAATCGAAATAATTCTTGGAACGTATGTTTTAGCCAAAAGCCCGGGAACTGCCAAAGTTACTGTAACAAACGAAGATACAGGCTGGGACGATGAAGTTACGATAACCGTTGAAGATACTACAACCAGTATCAACCACTTGAATATGACAGCTATTTCTACATATCCAAATCCTGTTAGGGATGGATTGCTTATAGTTGAAAGTGGCAGCTTTAATATTGAAAACATTGTAATTTACAATATCCAAGGTGCTAAAATCAAAGAATTTAACGGTTTACAATCTACTAAAGTTACCCTTAACTTAGACTTAGAACCTGGAATGTATATACTAAATGTAAATGGCGATACTAAAAGGGCAAGTTCTAAATTACTGGTTAAATAATAGACAAATAATTAGTTAATAACCTAAAAAGGCGATCCAAAAAATTGGATGGCCTTTTTTTTTAAGTTGTATACCATCGGAACCCCTTAGCCGTATAATTTGGAAATAAAAACTATTTTCCGGTTATACTGCACCTATATTCCAATTGGTTATTTTTCTTTATAGCGCGGAAAATGCGTTCATCTCTTCGGAGTATTATTTTACAAATCTTATATATTTAATCGTAAACTTGTAAAAAATAAAAACTACTAGTATGCAAGACAAGACTATTTTTTCTTTTTTCTTTCAAAGAACAATAATGAATTTATTTTTTGCTTGTGCAAGTTTGATCTTTTGCATTAGCATTGAAGCAAGTGCCCAGGAAGAAAGAACAATTACTGGAAAAGTAACCGATCGAAATGGCGATCCGTTACCGGGTGTTAATATTATTATCAAAGAAAAAACAATTGGGACAATAACAGACTTGGATGGAAAATATACACTATCAAATGTTTCCCCGGATGATATAATCACCTTTTCTTTTGTTGGATATTTAAATAAAAATATTGAAGTAAATAGTAAAACTGAAATCAACGTAACACTAGAGGAGGATATCAAAAAACTGGACGAGGTAGTTGTAATTGGTTATGGGACCCAAAAGAAAAGCGATTTGACTTCTGCCATTACTACAGTAGATGCTGATGAAATAAAATCGCTGCCTGTAAATAATATTGGTACTGCATTATCAGGAAAAGCTGCTGGTATTCAAATTACACCAAATACCGGGGCACCTGGTTCCCAAAACACCATTCGCATCAGGGGAATGAATTCTGCCAATAATCCCGATCCAATTTTTGTAGTTGATGGGATTATAATGAGCAATACAAAAAATTCCCAAGGTGATGTGATGGGAACAGCAATCGACTTTATTAACCCATCGGATATTGAATCGATAGAAATATTAAAGGGGGCTTCTGCTACAGCTATTTATGGCTCTCAAGGAGCAGGAGGTGTAGTAATGATAACAACTAAAAAAGGTAAGGAAGGGCAATCAAACATTAGTTTTGATGCCTACCACGGCATGCAACAAACCTGGAATCGCGTTGATATGATGAATGCAGAACAATATG
>CAZKIR010000279.1:0-5716 GCA_964552835.1 uncultured Bacteroidales bacterium | reverse complement strand
TCTTTAAATATTTCAAACCAAAAATAAAGTTTTCTTTGGGATATCCAACTTTCCCATGTATTATTCTTTGTTTTTTATATTTTCAAGAATGCAAGAGGGCACTAGCTTGCCCCCGTGCAACATGGCATCGGGACAGCCTTGGCACAGGTCCCACTCGCCATCGCGAAGCACGGGGCCGCGAATCATTAACCAGCTTTGATAATAAAAGGGCCCCTTGTGAAAAAGAGAAGTGAAAAATATCTTAAAAAAACCATTCACGGGCAAAAGTTTGAAAAGGCTCGAACGTTTTACCCCATGTGTCCGGGATATAAAAAGGTGCCTGCCATGCTTCTTGAAATATCTTTTCTGGATAAAACCGGCAGCCGCTGGGGAAACAAAACCCATGTTTTTTTCCCTGGTACCGATGGAATGGGAAAAGACCCACGCGGGTTCCTTTTCATCACCGGTGGCCTTCAAGTATGATGAAGCTTTCATGAACCCCTTGCCCTCGATGTGCCCAAGGGCTTGTTGCATGGTCAGGCTAGTATCAATAGCAGGTTTTTTGGCATGATCCCATTGGATTTCTCGGTATAGCGTGAATACGACCAAGCTAATCACGTCGCGGTTGATCGCGAAAAAGTGGTTCAGTGCATGCAATTTTTCAAGGTCCGAGGGGGCCAGCGGCTGTATAAAGCCCAAGCCTATCCCTTTTACTTGCCGGAACAATTGACAATATTGCTGCCGGAGCTCAATCAACGCATCTGGATCGTGGTGGGGCACACGTTCCTGGTACTCGTCCACGTGGATCACGATCTTGGTAGCGCCGGCTTCCTTTAACGCTTGCAAACGTTCGTGGCCAAGCCCGATACCGTTCGTGTAAATCATGGTGTGCAAGCCCTTGCCCGTGGCATAAGACACCAACTGGTCAAGATATGGATATAACAAGGGCTCGCCCCCGGCTATCGAGAGGGTTTGAATATTCCGGTGCTGGATATGCCAATCAACCTGTTCACACGTCTCTTGCAATGGAACATGCACGGGTTGATAGTTTTCCTTATCGCACCCACGGTAGCACCCAGGGCATTGCAAGTTACAAAAAGTGGTAGGTTCTACCCAACCGTTAGGATTATTCCCTGCATTCCATTCCAGTTCAAACAATTTCTTCATATCATCGTTATGATGTTAACGGAAACACGAAGGTTGCGTTTACTAATAAACAAGTGGGTAAAGATATAATCAATAAAACGATCATCAATCTTTCAAACTAAAATAATTTCGCGTATTTTTAGAAAATGGTATAAAAAATGGCGAGAAGGGGTATCAGCAGAAAAATAATAAATGCTATTTTTACCAAAAATTTTAACCTAACAAAAGATGATAAGATCCTTCCTGATAGCTTGCTTGATTTGCGCGGGCAATAGCCTTTATTCACAGAAATACTTGAAAACCGAATACACTACCCCAGCCCAACAAAAGGAATACGAGCGAATTGATTACATGCCCAATGACAGTTTATGGCTGGGCTTGGAAAAAAACCTGGCGCTATACAAAAGCTCGGGCAAGGAGGTATACCTGTGGTTATGGAACAATTACGCGAACCAAATTATATGGTACAAGTTATCGTTTGACCCGTTCTTGTTTGAAAAAACGCGGGAAATAGCCCGTTATCATAAGGACACGCTCACCGAGGAATATGCCTCAACCTACGCGGAAGAAGCCATATTTTATTTTTACCATAAGCAAAAGGAAAAATCACAAGATTTGAATGCCAAGGCATATCAATTATACAAGAAAGTTGAAATGGGAAATTACCTTCCCATGGTGAACATGGCTTACAAGATCGCTTACATTTACCAAAGCATGGGCGAATATAAAAAAAGCCTGCACTATGCGGGGAGATGCCTGGAAGATGCCCGCTTACACGACGTGCCCGTGCTGGAAGCCGCAACCTATATCATCTTAAGCAAAATAACCCAAGATTACGACCCTTGGCTATCAGCGAAGTTTTCCCAAAAGGGTTTGCAAATAACTTACCAAAAAAAAGGCATCTTTTACAAGGTCAGGCAAAGGTTATACCTGCATTTGACCCTTTTGCATGCCAACTACCTTGAAAATTACCCCAAGGCAATAGAATATGCTGATAGCTCGTGCAAACACATTAAAAACAAGGATAGAAACATGCATTACTCCCTTGGGGTATATAGGAATAAAGCCTTATCGTTGTACAAGATAGGAGAAATTGAACAGGCCAACGCCCTGGCACGGGAAATGGACTCTCTCGTGGAATTACCAATAATTAAAACAAACCCGGAATATTTTTATTTCCTGTCACACGTTTTAGGCTTTACCTATTATTATTTTGATCAGTACGAAAAGGCCAGGTATTATCACGAGAAAGGGATGCAAGCCCATGAAGAAAATGGGTTTAAAAAAGATAATATCCAGTTTCTGATCATGAACAATCATTTGTTAAAAACCTATCTCGGGCTCCGGGAATTTAAGCTTTTTGATAGCTTGTATTCTAAGAACAAGGTTATTTACACGCGCGGTTTACCCGAGGACAGCCTGATAAACAAGCTGGAATATCCCCCCCTTGCCCACTTGCAAGAATATATCAAGTATGGCATACAACGAATGGCCATGGAAAAAACAAGCCGGGAAGACATGGATAGCCTATTGGCACTTTATGAAGTGAACTATAAAATAACCAACGCGTTGTTCACCCGGGCCGATATTAACTCAGCCAGTATTTATAAAAATATTCAATTCTTAGTAGATTGTGCCAATGCTATTTTTAAAAGTGGCTGTATTCATGGCATGTCCGAGGGGCAAAAACAAAAATTCTGGTTAATTTCCTCTGCAATCAAGTCATTTGACCTGATCAACAAGAAGATGTTAAAAGTTTACAACTCGGCAAATTCGGCAAAATACTTGCAATTAATGGCAAACTTGGAATTACACGATGAAAACGATTCACTTTACACGAAATATCTTGACGAGTATATTCATTATGCCATTAACCATCACCTGCCCAACGTGATACGGCAGGACAACCCGATTGATCCCGGGATATTGAAAAAAAACTACCAGAAAACGAAAAGCCTCATGGAAACCCCGGCATCCTCCCTCGTGTTGGATATCTACCAAAGCGATTCCTTGTTGTCGTTCATTTCCATCCATGATGGCGCGTTAAACTATTACTCCCTGCCCATTGATAAAAAAACCCGCGCGGGGCTTGACGACTTGAAACGCGACGTGAAAAACCTTTCCTATCAATCCAACAAGGGGTTCCTGGCCATACAGGAAAAAATGGAACAACTGCTTTACAACAAGGAAGAAATTACTAAAATACACGTGATAGCCGACGGCGAACTCCTCGTGTTCCCTTTTGAATTGCTCGTGGTAAACGGCAAGATGCTAATCGAAGAATTTGAAATCAGTTATAATTACTCGCCTTTCTTGTTAAAAGAATCTATTGAAAACACGAGGCACACCAAAACCAGCATACTAGCCATCGCACCTGTTTTTAGCGGGCAAAACCACGAGATGGTGTCCACCTTACGAGCTGAAATGCAGGCATTTGATGAAAACGGCCTTGCTTCTGGTATCTATCGCGATGAAAACCAACTTTCCCCCTTGCCGCACACCAGGGAAGAAGTAGAATCCATTCAAGAAATATTTTCCAAAAATCACAAGGATGCCCTGTTACTCCTGGGTAATGAAGCCACGGAGGGGGCATGCCGCGAACATATTGGAAAATACGACATCATCCATTTTGCCACGCATGGTTTCAGCTCATCGCGCAAGCCAAGCCTGTCGCGATTAATCTTGTCATCCGATACAATGGGCCGGGAAGAAGAGGAAAACGACGCGTTCCTATACCTTCGTGAAACCTACGGGCTTTCCATGAACGCGGATTTGGTTGTTTTATCGGCTTGCAAATCAGGCACGGGTAAAATAATCAAAGGCGAAGGTATAATGGCATTGCCCCGGGGCTTTATTTACGCCGGGGTGCCCAACGTGATAGCCAGCCTTTGGAAAGTACACGACGAGAAAACCCGTTTGTTCATGGAGACTTTTTACAAGCACTTGTTAAATGATAATGCCACGTATTCAGGGGCCTTGCGTTTGGCCAAGTTGGATTGCATACAGAAAGGGTTCCTGCCACTGGATTGGGCAGGCTTCGTGTTAATTGGTAACTAATTTTCAATAGCATTGAAAGAAAAAAAAACCGTGATACAATCCTTTATTAACAAAAAGTGGTCTTTAGCTACCTTTCTTGGGTTACTAGTTATTGTTTCCTTGATCGGCTTACGCGAAACAAAGGTTGACAACTCGATAGAAGTATGGTTCGTGGAAGGGGATCCCGCCCTGGAGCGGTACCAACAATTCGTGAAAGAGTTTGGCAATGACGAAGTGATCGTATCACTAATAACCCTTGAAAAACCAGTACAAACCAAACAAGTTTTACAAGATATATCCCGGGCCACGGCATCTTTAAAAAAGATAAATGGCCTTTCAAACGTGACCAGCCTGACAAACCTGCCCCTGGTGTTGCAAAACCAACAAGGCATCACGTTCGACAGCCTGTTAAAACAATATCCTGGCCAGGAAACCCTGGATCAGGAATTCAAAAAAATCAAGGATCTGGAAACTACCCGTCGTTTTTTAACCAACAATAAAAACGGGGTCTTGTATTTTTCATGGATGGCCCCCCTGGCTGAGATTGAAAACCAGCGTAAACAAATCATCCAGCAAGTTGACAGCACGCTGGCATATTATCATCCCGCTGGCAAAATATACCACGGGGGCTCCGGTGTTTTGTACAACGCCATTAACCAGGAAACCATACAGGAATCCTCGGTATTCTCCAGCCTTTCGTTTTTAATCTTTTTGTTGGTCATTTTCCTGGTAACCCGCCGATTAGCCTGGCTAGGTACGGTTTCCTTAAGCATTGCCATCAGCCTCGTGCTGTTATTCGGTGCCATGGCCTGGGCCGGCACCGATCTGAACTTGACCATTGTTGCACTTTCCCCCCTGATCATGATCATTTGCCTGGCCATTTCCATGCATGTTTTTAGTCATATGCCTGGAGGGGAGCCTTGGCCTGGCCGGGCAAAATCAAGCCTGAAAAAAATTAAAACCCCTTTACTATTTAACGTGGTCACTACGGCAGGAGGCTTTTTGTCCCTGGCATTTGCCAGCATGAAAATCACCCGCGAGTATGGATTCTATGCCAGCCTGGGGGTTATAATATCTGCCCTGGTAACTGTTTCTGTTATCCAGATCATGGATCCGGGCAAAAAAGAACAACAAAAAATGCCCTTTAGGACGAACATAAGCCTTTTTGTGTCACGTACCATGTGGTTTGCTGTTAAAAAAAGGTACTGGGTTTTGCCCGTGACCTTTATCCTCCTGGTTATTGCCCTTGCCGGGACAAGCAAGGTAGTGGTGGGTACCAATTCCCTGGAATTCTTACCAAAAAACCATGAAACTTATCGCGACAGCAAGATCATCGAAAAAATTCACGGGGGCTTCATTCCCTTGGATTTTGTTATTGAAAAATATACTGAAACTGATGAGCCTGAGCTTTTACGAATCATAGGGCAAGCACAAGAAGAAATTGAACAACTGCCCCGGGTGCACGATAGTTATTCGATGCATGATATCAAGGCAGACATGATGCGGATAAAAAGCCGGAATTCCCTGCCCGTGTTACCAGGTTCACATACCGAAG
>CAZKIR010000278.1:0-5719 GCA_964552835.1 uncultured Bacteroidales bacterium | reverse complement strand
AATTTCAATTCCAATATGGTACGATTGTAGCATCCACACCCTTTGTACGCATCGCACGACGTATGCCATTTCAATTCCAATATGGTACGATTGTAGCCCGTGCGGACTGATACAAAAATAAGCCATTTTTTGATGGCTGTAGGCATTTTACCGGGAATATTTTTAGCCGAAAAGTTGTCGATGCCCGATAGCGCGGTTTTTGCCGGTTTACGACAACATGTTTTAAAACATTATATCGCAAAGAATAAAGAGCTATCCGGTGCCATGACGCCCCGGTTTTAAGCCCGTCTTACCGGGCCAACATGTCAGTTCGACAACCCGGGGGGCATCACAAGAATGTATCCAAGGGGTTCTTTTCCTGGCCGATAATCTCTTTTTCCAGCCATTTTTCTTGCCGGTTCTTGAACACGATCATGCTATCTTCTTCTTCTTTCATGATCTCTCGAGCGCGGGCCAGCATTTCTTTTAATTTTACCTCGGTTATCTCACCCTCGAATACCGAGTTTTGTATCCAGTTCAGGTATTTACGGCAAAGTTTCAACATCTTGCCCACCCTTTTTTGGTTCATGTCATATACAAGGATTACATACATTACCAGTACATTTTAAATGGTTGATATTCTTCCATGCCCAACAAGTGTTTTTGAATCTTGTAACATTCCAATTTTACCAGGTGCTTGTACGACACGTCACGGTTCAACGAGCGGTGCTTGATGGTCTCGCCCAACCTTTCCTCGAAATGGGCAATAAAGGCTTTGCGTCCTTTCTCGTTCAATAACACCCGGTTTAAATTCTTCTCGAAACCTTGTTCCGAGATAATTTTCTTGTTCAAGACTTTAAAAATGACCCGGTCGACAAGTATGGGCTTGAAAATCTCGGCCAAATCCAACGAGAGGGAGTACCTTCGTTCGCCGGGGGTATGCAGGAAAGAGATGACCGGGTTTAGCTGTGTTTGATGAATGGCACGCAGGCACTGGCTATAGCACATCATGTTGCCAAACGACATCAAGGCGTTTACCTCGCTGGCAGGGGGTTGCTTCGAGCGGCCGGGCATCTCGAAATGGTCGAGGATCAAGTTGAAGCCCTCGTAATAGGTTTTCCGGATATTACCTTCAGTCCCCATCAGTACGTCAATATCCTTGGCGTTTTCTATGGTTTGCCGATAGCCCTCGATCAGTTCAACGAGCGGAAGCAAATCCTTGCCACGCTTGTCGTAATATTTCAGGTTCTTTACCATGTTGTGACTAGCCCCGTGCACGATTTTCCGGGCTATTTCCACGCGCTTGTGCTTATCCTGAAAGGCATTAGCCTGCGCTAACAACATCTTGCCCGACAACAACTTGTCCTTTGGCATGAAAGACCCCGAGTAATTCTCGTAATAATCGAAAAAATGCACGCCCACCTGGTTTTTTCCCAAGAAATTGTACAAGGCACTGTTGGCATCTAGCGAACCAAACAAGTACAGGTCTTCCACGCCCTCCACGGGCAGGTACTTGGGCGGGCGTTCTTTCCCGTTCTCGTCCACGTGGGTAAATTGTAAGGTATTGTCTTTTCTCGACAACCTGCCCGGGTTAAATAAATAATAGTTTTTCTTCATTGCTTACCGTGTATATGTTATTAGTTAATTACGAGTACAAGGTTTTTTTTAGTTTTTAACTGTTTTGTATCCCCAGCGGGACATACAGGGCTGCCTCAAAACACTTGAATAAAAAAATTCCTTTCTTAAGGCAGCCCTAGCCCCGTTCGTTAAAAAAATCATGGCCTTGGCCTGTTTTTTTTTGGCCTGTATATTTTTTTTGCTTCCAACATGTCAAAGAACATTCAAGTGGTACATCACATTTAGTTATACCTCGTCGCTAGCGTAGCAAAAATCAAAATAACTACAGCGTTTGCAACGGGGCTGGTTAATCACGCCCGGGCAATCGCCTGATTGGACGATGGCTTCAATCTCTTTCCTGATGTCCCGGATGCGTTCCCTGTCGCCAGGTTCCAGGCACACTTCCTCGGTTTTTCGTTCCTTCGGGTATTCGAGGACGCCTGTTGCCCCCTCGATGCCATTGTTCTCGAGGATGAAGAGGTAATATTTTAGTTGCCAGACATGTGTTTCATGGAATTTTGAAGATTTTTTTACTTCATGTATTACCTGGTTTTTATGATCATAAAAATCAACTTTTATTGGGCCAAGTTCAATTTGTTGATACTTGTCGGAACGGGAAAGGTAAGTGGTTTCTTCAATCAATTTACCCATGGCTACATCTTCAGACTCATCTTCCATTTTAATATTATTGGCATGAAGCCATAATCTTCTGTTACAATAAAAATAATAAGCGATATATGTACCAGTGATAATCATAACTACAAGAAACAGTTTTCTATATTGGCAATTTTTAAACCCAAATTTTCGGAATAATCTGCCTCCGTGATAAATTTTATTCCCATTATTTCTCCTCGGGTTGCCATAGGCATATGTGGTTTATTATATCGATTAACCCGAATATTTAAAATTCTTCCACTCATTTTTTTAATTAGTGTATTTAAAGCAATTCTACATGTTTGCTTTTCTTTATAAGATTTACTCGATGCTAATTCATCCAAGATAGCAGATGCCTCTTCGATACTTTTATCATCATCATTCTTTAAAACATAGTATTGCCATTGCTCACCAATATTATTATCAATTAGTTTAAACGTACCAAGATCTTTAAATTTTGCATTATTAATGTATTTTATCATATTACCCTCTTCAAAGGCTATGTCAAAAACCCCAATACTTAGGTTTTCTTTGATGTATTCAAAGAACCTTGACTGCACTCCAAAAAGTTGGTTCTCTTCAATACCATCGAGAATCTCATCTTTACAAAATTCTAGGAATTTCTTTGCTTCTTTTCGATAAATTAAATTAGCCCTACTTTGTCCGGTAGCATTCACAAGCTGAAAAAACACTACTTTCCCTTTTTCAAAATTTTTATTCCTATTACACCGACCTGCACTTTGAATAAGGCTGGGAAGCGGACATAAATCCCTGTAAACAACAGGAAAATCTATATCAACCCCGGCTTCAATTAATTGTGTAGATATTAAAACAAATTTTTTATTTTTTTTGAGAAGTTTTTTCGAATATTCAATTTTTCTAGTTCTATCATCAGGAAAAAAATAGGTGTTTATAAGAATTAAAACATCCAACTTGCCTAACAAGCTATCATAGAGCGCTCTTGTATCTGCAATTGTATTTAGAATAACAAGACAAGAATGATTTTCTGTTAAAATAAGCTTTTGAAGACTATCAATAGTTTGTTTATTGGGAATAATATTAATTCTGTACCTATTAAAAATAGATTTTTTAAAATAATATTCAGGTTCAATTAGCTCATATGGCAGATCAGAGGAATATAGTTTAAATAATTTTTCAGGTTCCAATTCATCGTCATCATAATTTTTCTTTGGAAATGTTAATTTGGGCATTGTAGCTGTAGAAAGGATAGCATAAGAATTATTTTTTTTACAAAATGAATGCAAAAGGGCTGAAAAAAATATATATAATCGAGGAGGTAATGCTTGTATCTCATCAATTAAAAAAATACGATTAGCAAAATTAGGCAACTTTAACAATGAAGAATTTTTATTGCTAACAAGGGTTTCAAAAAACTGGACAAATGTGGTAATAATAAAAGGGTGATCAAAAGTATTCTGAATAAAATTCTCTTTTAACAGATCATTTAAATTTTCAGCATTTTGATTTGCCTCGTATTTTAATTGTGCTTCATCAATTCTGGGATTATCAGTTTTTGAATTAACTGGCAATACATCATTCAACAATTGCGAGGAAATTTCTTGCACTTGTTCTATAATTGAAAGAAAGGGTAAGCTGTAAATAATACCTAGGTCTCCTTTTTGTTTCCTTATCTTGTTTGCAATCGATAATAAAGTAAGGGTTTTTCCTGCCCCGGTTGGTGCGGTTAAAGTGAATACCCTTTTTCCTTTATCAAGAGCATCAGAAACCGAAACCAAGGCTTCAAGCCGTATGGCAGTCCTTAATTTGTTTAACTCTGATATCGGTTCATGTTGATCAAATTCTTGAAATTTTTGCAATAATGAAGAATCGAGTTCTTTAACACTATCTCTAATGGCACTTTTAAAGTAAAATTGTGTATTATTACCTGCATCTCTTTTATCTGGTTCTATTAAAGAAGCAAAAGAAAATTGAGTATCTAAAAAATTGTTTAACGCATCTTTTTTCCATTCTTGCTTATGTAGCTTTGTTGAAAACGTGTGCCATAAAGACTTAATAGGATCGTTTAATTTGAAAAAATCAAACGAGCATTTCATCTTATTCTTGTAAAATTCCCAGATAGGCAAGGTTTTTATTTGGTTGATAGCATATTCTTTTGCTAAATCAAAGTCATCATCATCAGAAAAACTATCCTCAAAATTAGGTAAGGGCCTATGATGCCTAGCTATTAATATGGCAATTTGCAATACTTTCAATGCAAAAGCATTATTATTCTCAATATTCAGTTCTCCTTTCAATAACTCCATGTTATTAATTGCACAACTTAAAAAAGCTAATGCTGATAAATTTGAATGATTACTGTAACCATTTGCCTTTTTTCCTGCCAACTTAAGTTGAAAGTTCGGGTTTATTTTCCCTGCATCATGAAAAAGTGCTGCCATCCGTGTAATCGGCATATTGCTTCGAACGACGGCACCTTTTATTACCCCTTCGATATGTACTTCCAAAGGTTTACCTGGATGAGATTGAAATTCTAGATCATGCACCATTTTGAAGTTTTATTAAATTCATAATAAATACCATTTACATTCAATTTAGCGCCATTCGATGGGAAAACAACATCAACAAATTTCTCAGGCAAATTCCAAAAATCATTATCTTGATAAGTGGGGATTTTGTCAAAACCAATCCGCAAGTCAGCTTCTTCGTTCATTTTTGGCTGATAATGAGATGTTACAAAGCCAAGCGTATCAAAGTCTCCATTATCTTGTTTTAAATCACCCTTTTCAAGATATTCAATACTAGCCGGGCAATTATGCAAACCTAGAATTGGTGTATAACATGCCTTGCTAGATTCCAAATAATCAGATAATTGGTTAAAAAGAGATTTGTATGATTCATCTTTCAAGCCAATAATAATCGTATATGATGGATCTTTAATGAACTCCATTTGTTTTGGTGCTTTATCCCATGCATGGTTAACATTACGAAAAGTAAACCCCCATGATTGTTTTTTGACAATATTATTAACCTGCAAACCGTAAATTAGCCCTTCACACAATATCGGGAATTGTTCCTTCATTTCTCCGCGTTCAATTCCAAGTACAGCGCCTATTAAACCAACAAGCGCTGTCTTGGTCATAAATTCGTGACTGAGAGGGTTATTATTTGTCTCGGCTTTCCGAAAATGCGCCCAGTTACCAGATATTTTTATTTTAAATGCATCCATTACAATCTCATTTCTTTAAATTTACTACCCAAGGAAGTAAGTTCTTTTTTTATTTCTTCGATTTGTGTGTAATATCTTATTTCCTTTATTTTATCTGAATTTGATTTTTCAGCTAATACAGAGAAATCAAATTCATAATCTTCCATAGAACGAATTGCCTCTTCTTCTTTGTCGCTTTTTATAGTTATGAGTTTATCAGTACCATATAACTTATCGATTGGATTGTTATAAACTAATTGCAATAATAGAACAGAACTTTGA
>CAZKIR010000277.1:0-5753 GCA_964552835.1 uncultured Bacteroidales bacterium | reverse complement strand
ATGGGCGATGAAGTGCCCCCAAGGCGTGAATTTATCGAGAAACATGCCAAATACGCGAACATTGATGCATAAAAAAACGCCCTTTTACAGGGCATTTTTTTTGTATTTATTTGATTAATAATGAATATATTAATAGATTTGCACCTTGTTCGAGAAGCAATAGCTTAATATTATAAATATGGCAACAAATACAAAAAATGGGCAATTACGCGTTCTCGTGGCAGAGGATGAGGTCTCTAATTACCTTTTCCTGGAAGAAGTCCTTCAGGAAATGGGTGCCCAACTCTTTTGGGCCAAAAACGGGAACGAAGTATTGGATATCCTTGAAAATGATCCGGGCATTAACATAATCTTGATGGATATCAAAATGCCAGAAATGAACGGCCTGGAGGTAACCAAAATCATCAAAAATAAGTATAAGGATATACCTGTTATCGCCCAAACTGCATACGCGATGGAAGAAGACAGGGAAAAATGTTTACAGGCCGGGTGTGACGAGTATATATCCAAGCCTATAGATATTTACGAGCTAATGGATATATTGAATAAATTTATCAATAAATAGTTTTATATGAATTTTGATGATTTTAATTGGCAAGGGCAAAAATTTATCATCGCTGAAGACAATTCTTCGAGTTATTTATTTTTGAAAGGCGTTCTTGAAGATACCGGGGTTGAGCTGATATGGGCCAAAAATGGAAAGGAGGCCGTGGAATTGGTCAAGACAAACCGGGACGTTGACCTTATCCTGATGGATATTAAAATGCCCGAAATGTATGGACATGAGGCCGTGAAAAAAATTAAAAGCATTAATTCAAGCATCCCCGTGATTGCCCAAACCGCATACGCCCTCGAAGAAGACCGGGAAATGTGCCTGAGCAACGGGTTCGATGATTACATTTCAAAACCAATTGATATAGAGTTGCTTTACAACCTGATTAAGAAGCATTTACCCCAAGAATAGCCTTTTTTCTTACTTGCCTTTTATTTTTTACAGCCGGTAATCTACTTCAATTTGCCGTTTCTCTTATTTTTTTCTCATCTTTGTATGACGAACATGCTACTAAAACTATTCGAAGATGAAAAAAAAATCTGTTTTCCATGTTTTATGTATATTATTGGCTTATTTGCTGGTTTCATGCAAAAATGAAAACAAGTTACTTGGTTGGTTCCCTTTTCAACCGGAAAATACTTATGCCCCCTCGGTTATTGACATGTCCGCGTGGTTAGATGCCCCGGCCGGAAAACATGGTTTCGTAAAATTCAAAGGTGATAAGATGGTATTTGAAGATGGCACCCCGGTTAAATTTTGGGGCGTGAACATTTGTTCCAAAAAACCTTATGTTGATAATGGACAAGCGGATAACTATACCCGCTTTCTTTCAAAATACGGGGTGAATGCCATTCGTTTCCACAAGTTCACGTATCATGGTTTTACCGGCGATAAGTCCACGGTTATTGATCCCGGGCTATTTAATAATTTTGATTATTTTCAAAGCCAACTTAAAGAAAGTGGTATCTATTATGGTTGGTCACCTATATATGGTCATGAGCCTAGGGAAGGGGACAAAGAAAAACTATTGGCGTATGATGAAATTGCCAGTGCCGACCTGGATGGTCATTTAAGCTATTCAACCATTGGTTTGGTTAATTTTGCCGAAGACCTTCAAAACTTGCATATCGAACTCATCACGAACATGTTGCGGCATAAAAACCCTTACACGGGTTTGTGCTATGCAGATGACCCGGCATTGTCTTTCGTGGAGTTGCAGAACGAGGACAATATTTATTTTGCCACCAACGAGCGGATGCTTGATTTATGCCCTACCTACAAGGATTTATTGACCGAGAAATTTTCACGATGGTTACGGGATAAATACAAGGATCATGCAAACCTTATGAATTATTGGGGGCAGGAAGCTATTGATTGGGGAAAGGAAGTGAAAAATGTTACGTGGAACCTGGACAGTGGAAATATATGCCCCGTGGCCAACCATGGGGTTTATCATTACGAGTATACCAAATATACCGAAATGGACACTCTCATGCCCGTTTTTTTGCTTGATATGGCCAATTTTTTACACGGGCAACAGCTAGCTTTTTATAGCCGTTTCGAGGATTCTATAAGGGCAACAGGTTACCGGGGGCCGCTGGTGGGTTCATGTTGGCAAGCAGGTGCTGGTATTTCGCATTTTTATAACCTTCATGCTGACTACGTTACAGGTATTATCGACCGTCACAATTATTTTGGTGGCGGAACCGGGCACCGGCTTGTAACCGGGGAGTTTAAAAACGATGCCATGGTATCAAAACCGGGAACGGGACTTTTAAGCACCGGTTTCCAAATGGTGGCCGATCGGCCATTCGCTTTTTCAGAATGGATGAGCTTACCTCCCAACGAGTGGATCGCGGAAGGGCCTTTAATTATTGCCGCTTATGGCATGGGATTGCAAGGGTGGGATGCTTCTTATTCTTTCGCCGTGGACTATCCTTATTTTACTTCTACCATCCACACCCCAGGCGTTTACAACGTGACCAGTCCCACGCAAATTGCCCTTTACCCGGCTTTGGCCAGCATGATGTACAATCATGATGTACGGGAAGGAAAAGTTATCTCGGAACGAAATGTCCATATACCTTCATTGGCAGAAGGTAAATTGGGTTTTCAAGACATTCAGGAACAAAAACATGATATAAAAGCCTTCGGGGGCGTTGTGCCGAAAGAGGCTTTGGCAATCGGCAAGGTTTTGGTGAATTTTACCGATGCATTTCAACCCACCGTGGCTTCCGATTTATCAGCTTACCACGATACGGTAAAAAACATGGTTTCGTCAACCACGGAACAACTGAAATGGCATTATGGCCACAAGGGATATTTCACGCTTAATTCACCCGGAACAAAAGCCTTTGTTGGTTTTTCAAATGGACAAAAACATGAGCTGGGCAACACCCGGATGGAAGTTAATACCCCCTTTGCCGTGGTTTTGCTTAGTAGCTTGGAAAAGGGAAAAAACCTGGAAGATTGTAAAAATGCCCTTGTTACCACCATTGCCCGGGTAAGGAACTCGGGCATGGAATTTAACGAAGACATGTCTGAAATAATCGATGTAGGGGAAGCCCCCGTTCTCATGGAACCCGTGAAGGCTAGCATAGGCCTCTCGCGCCCGGTGATGGCAGTGCACGTGCTAAGTCACACGGGACAGCGCACGGGTAAAAAAGTTCCGGTTAGCAATGGTGAGATATTGTTGGACGGGGCAAATCACAAGGCAATTTATTATGAAATCCAATTTAAATAACCGATTTATTATGTTTAAAATTTTCACGTTTAGTTTTTTGATTGTTTCTTCCGTTATTTTGGCATCATGTGCCGATGAAAACAAAAAGGAAAAATCATCGGCCAAGGAAACCCTTAAAAAGGAGGTAAAAAACACAAAAGAAGAACCCGCGAAACCTGTCAAGCCAAAAAATGCCTCAACTGCTGGCATGATATTGTTCGAAGGGGGCACTTTCCAGATGGGAAATGACCAGGGCTTGGCCAATCAACAACCGGCCCACGAGGCTAAGGTGAAAGCCTTTTATCTTGACAAGCACCCGTTAACCGTGGCCACTTTTAGAAAGTTCATAGAAGCCACGGGTTTTGTAACCGAGGCTGAAAATTTCGGCGATGCCGGGGTGTATGATTTAAAAGCCAAGCGGTGGAACCTGGTCAAGGGCGCGACATGGGAACACCCGAGGGGATCTGGTAAACCCAAGGCCAAAGATGACCATCCCGTGACCCAGGTTAGCTGGAACGATGCCGCGGCTTACGCTAAATGGGCAGGGAAAAGATTGCCTACCGAAGAAGAGTGGGAATATGCCGCCACCAACAAAGGCAAAATGCAAACCAAATATCCATGGGGATCAGACAAGATAAAAGAAAACGGGAATTACAAGGCTAATTACTGGCAGGGCAGTTTGGAAGAGGAACAGGGTGCCGATGGCCACGTGTATACCTCGCCCGTGGGTGCTTTTGGTGAATATCCTTCTGGTCTGGCCGATATGTCGGGAAACGTGTGGGAATGGTGCGAAGATATTTATAAACCTTACAAGGGGAGCGATGTACAACACCGCCCAGACCCGATGGTACGGGTTATACGCGGTGGTTCATTTTTTTATGATGCAGCCGGGACAAAAAGCTGTGAAGTTACATTCCGTGCTTATAATACCATTGAAACCTCTTTGTTTAACATGGGTTTCCGGTGTGCCAGGGATAAATAATCTGGTTCGGGTGTTTTTGGGAATGAATTGCTAAAAAATAAGGGTATTATTGCCGGTTAATATAGCAATTCCCGCTCTTTTATCGTGGCCACGAAACCGCCAGCGGGCAACACGGGTATGCTAAGTTTGCTAATGCTCGTCACGTTCTTGGATTCAAAACCTAAGGTTTCTTCGGTTTGGCCATCACGTATGATTTCCATTTCATACTTTTTGTCCTCTGGCAAGAAACTGGTGGTAAAGGTAAATTCTTTTCCAACCTTTTCACTGTTAATAACTGCCACGTAATAAGTTTCGTCTTTTTTCCTGGCCAGTACGGCATCTTTGCCCGGGTACCCGTCAATAAAATAAATCTCGTCCCAAATTACGGGCACGGTTTTTAAAAAATCGACCTTGATTCCTTTCACGTCCCATTCGCTGATCTTCTTTAATTCCGCTTGCCGTATTTCTGGATCGTGCATCAGGTCACGCGGCCCGGCATTCATAACCTTGGTATGGGGGCCGCCCGAGTTGTACCACAAGAAAATACCGATTCCCTGTTGGTTCGCGTGTTTCACGAGTTCTTGCACGGTACCGCCTTCCATGATATGCCAGTCGGCATCTACCAGGCTGTATTTCCATCCCATTTGTTTGGCAAAATCCACGTAATCTTTTAGTTTTTTGAAGTTTTTTCCACTGGTGTGATCGCCCCACCAGCTCCAGGAAGCTTTTCCTGGTGTAACCCAATCGGTTTCTTGCAGCTGGTTGGGTTTGGCCAGGTGATATACCAGGTTTGACTCCACGATAGGTGCCAGGGTTTTGCCTGTTATGATTACTCTCCAAGGGGTTTTCCATGGTAACTTGGCCATGGGTTTTGATTTGCCCAGGCCGTAATTTTCCCATTCACCTGGAAATTCTATCCCGTACAAGCCATTTTCTGCTTTCGCGTCCAGGTGGGTACCGGCATAATTTTCATATAAACCTGTTTCGGTAAGCATGACCCAAGCTTCTTTGGTGTTGAACAAGGCCGGGAAACCCCAACCGGTTGTCATGGGCGGTGGGCCGCCAATCTTGATATCTTTCACGTAGCCGTACTCGTAAGCAGGGACCCAAGTGGCCAGGGTATCATAAGGCTGTATCCAGGCATTGCCTGGCGTGAGCAGATCAAACCCGGTAAGCTCCTCGCATAGCGTGTAAAAATCATCACCTTCTCCAGGAAATTGATAACAAAAGGCAATCCCTTCATCGTAGGTTCTAAAAATGATTTCCATGGGCATGTCCTTGTCATTTTTGAACCCTAGCACTAACTCATTCGCGTGGTTACGGTTTTTCAAGCGTTTGCCACTAATCAAGGTGTATTCCTTGTCTATTATTCGAATACCCGAAGATTTCCTGAAATTCAATGTCTTTGAAAAATCGGCATCTTCAAGTATAATGCCTAACGGGCTTGGCTCGATGACCTCGATGTTTCACTCGAATATATTTTTAGTTGAACATTAATAATCAATATTTTATATTTA
>CAZKIR010000276.1:0-5755 GCA_964552835.1 uncultured Bacteroidales bacterium | reverse complement strand
GCATGCCATGCTGGTTTAAAAGGGCAATCAATTCTTGGTACACGGGTATTTTTGAATCAAAAAAAGAACCCCTGAACTCTTCTACCGTGAAGGATGACCGGGTATTTTCAATAATCCCGATAGATTCCTTGTATGACTTTATGGCGGCACGGGCCTCCCCGCTTTTCGCGTATAACTTTCCCAAGGCAGCTTTCACTTGCCAGGCAAGATCAGGATAAGAGGATTTCTCGAGTTCACGCAAGCTATTTTCAGTGGCACGGGTTTCCTTTCCAGTTGCCAAAGCCAGTTGGCACAAGCGTAAGCGGGCGGTTTGGAGGCCAATATCAACCCCCAGGTTTTCAAAAATAGCGCGTGCTTGGCCATAATAATAGCGCGCGCTGTCGGTGGATAGCCCATGCATGTACATATCGCCCAGGCGCAAAAAAACTACTGATAAGCCCAGCCCCGAACCGGCAGCCCTAAAACCGCCAAGGGCTTCATGGTAATTTCCCTGCCTATATGCAATAGAAGCGTTTATGGCAGACGAGTCCATTTTACTGTTCAATATTTTGGCCAAGGAGTAATGCTTTTTGGCCCTACCCGGGTCTCCAATTTGCAAGTAAGCATCGCCTAATTGGATAGCACACCACGTGATTTGTGGCATGATACCGCTTTTTTCGGCCTGTTCCAGGGCGTCCACTTTCAACCTAAGGGCTTCTTCCGGCTCGCCTTCCCTCTCGGCTATGGTACTTTGCACCAGCAACTGCCGGGCAAGGTGCAGGTCCAGTTCTTTGGCCAAGATAATGGATTTCTTTACATAGGGTTTTGCCGCCCCGGTATGCCCGCGATCTATTTGCACTTTTGCCATATTCAGGTATGCTTCCACCAGGCCAAACTGGTTATTCATTTTTTCAAACAACTCGATGGCGTAGCCTGTATATTTTTCGTTTTCTTTTACTTCCCCGGTAACATCATGCAACTTTGCCAAGGCCAGGTAGGTATCCGCGATGGACAATTTCTTGATGTTCTTGATGCTTTTTTCCATGCCCTCGTTTAATTTCAGGGAATAAGTAAGCCTGTCCATGGCCTTGTAATACTTGCCCTGGTATGAATACAGCATGCCCAAGCGGCGGTAATCCTCGATAAGTTCAAGCTGGTTGTTTTCCGTAGAATCAAGCAAAATAGCCTGATTGATTGACTTTTCAGCCTCTTGGTACTTGCCCCTTGCCGTGTACACGTATGCCAGCTTGCGACAAACACGGGCTTCGTTTAGCTTATCGCGAAAAACGCCCAGCCCGGGGCTAATTTCCAAGTACTTATTGTAATGAATTTCTGCTTGCCGGTACTCGTTCCGGTTGTTGTGTTGATCGCCCTGTAACTGTTCCCGGGTAGCCACGATAGAAGGGGAAGGGGCACAGGATGAAAGGAAAAGGTAGGCTATGGCTAGATAAATAATATTCTTCATTTTATTTGTCTTTAATACATCTTACCTGCATGCCGAAAGCTTTCGGGCGGGGCCTGCGGTAAACAATATTGCCCTGGCCTTCTAAAATCACCCTTCGATAAGCCAAGCTATCATTATATGATGTTGATGTCCAGAAATTTGCCCCAACTCCCCGGTTGTAAAACCTTCCATCTTTATAATCCCGGTGACCGGTAAAAAACACGTTAAAACCCGTGTTGCCAAATTCAGTAAAATTTACGCCTTCAATTTTCCTGTCTTCCCAATCGTCAAGACGGCCCGGGACCATTCCCAGGAATTCTTCCAGCTTTTTCCATTCCGGGTCAGAGGGCAGGTGCCAGCCATCAGGGCATATTCCCTGGCTCCCTTGCACGGTATCATGGCCCATGGCCTCGTCCCAACTGTAAAGCCCGCCATTCACGAAACCATCGCTTTCAACATTTCCATAACAAAATTTTTCCACGGTATCATTATCCCTTTGTTTTTGTATGATCCCGTTTTCTATACTTTGAATCATTTTTCCATGGTTCAGGTTTTCGGCCATCCACCATTGCCCCCCGAATTTAACAGTTTTGTATTGTTGGCCATCGCGCGTGTCGGTAAGCGATGAAATAGAATCATACAAAGGCGTCACTGTTAATTCCCTGTAATCCATGGCAGTGGCCTGCCATGTCCCGGAAAACGCCCCATACTGGTAATAAGCCCCAATCATACCTTGCCTGCCGGGCTCCAAGACACCGGTAAAATATGTTACCGCTCTAAAATTACCATAACTCCAGGAAAAATCCAAGCTTTCATGAAAGCAGTCTTTGGTCGCTTTCAATGGGTAACTGGCACTAAAATCATGCTCGTATAAACAAGCATTGCTATCAGAAACATGCAATAGAAATAACTTGTCACTTTTATCCTTGATGTTCACGATCAATTTCCAGTTGCTGGAAAAACATGATGAACCACCCGGCGGACCGTTGTTTTCCTTATTGCAGGAACTAAATAGCAGCGTATTTGTCAATAATATGATAAATAGATATTTGTGCATGCTACAAGATATATTGCAATGATACATTGTAACTAGGATCGGCATGAAAACCTACCCCGCGCAAAGGGTAAGATATCTTGGTAACAAATCGTACCCGTTTTAATTGTAAATACAAGCCAGGACGATAATAAAGTATGCTTGTTGGATCCGTGTAATGATCCCCCTCTTCAAACTGATAGTAATATTTTCCATAATAGCTATAGGATAATTCATTCCCTATCCCCAGCCAAGGATTAACATGAAAATTAAACTCCAGGCTGCCTAAATAAGAATCACCAGATTGATGGAATACGGGGCCGCTTGTCCAACCTTGATCCAGGCCTTTATGCACGAGGCCCCTTGTCCCGAAAGCATGCTCATACCCGGCATAGGTTTTAAACGAGAAAGGGTACAGGACTTTCCGGGCGGCCATGTCAAATCCAGCTGAAGCCTCACCGCTACCAGGGGGGATTTCAGACTTATAATGATCATGCACCCAATCCGCATGAACATATTTTTCCTCATTCCCGGGGCCGTTAAATTTCAACTCAGGTTCTGCATTGCCCAGGGGGAAATAAGAATACACGTACAATACCAATGATGTTCTTCGTTTTTCATCATGATAAAACCTCCACCCCAACTCTATCCTCATATCATCCAGTCCCTTGGAGGGGTGATGGTGGGTCCATTGGCTGTAGGATGAATCGTTCAACATATCTTTTGGCCGTTCCCCCCTTTGATATAAAGCATTAATATAATGGAAGTTTATATTCAATTGCAGATCATCCGTTATCCCGTAGTTCCCGGCAAAGGTGCCACTATGGTATGAATAGTTTTCACTGCCGGTTTCATATCTTCTATGGCCATTTTCATCAAAACTTTGGTTAAAATTAAAATAACCATAACCCAACCCTAGCCTTACAAACCCTTTTCGCAGGGTGGCCGGTTCGGTGATGAATGTCCCGAACTTTTGCTCGTTCACGATGCTGGACCTTTCTGCTTGGGGAAAAACGTTTCCAGCAAGGGAGAACCATAGTATGATACAAGTTAATTTTATAAAAGGCCTGACCATAATATACCTACTTTTACCATGTAATCATTATTCACGTTTATTCCCGAAAAGTCATAAGCAAAAGCCTGCCATATCCGGAAATTTTTATTGGCTTGAAATTCATACCCAACTTGCACCTGGTGCCAGTTTTTGTTGCCCGGGAATACTTCAGTATTATCATACACTTCCCGTTGGTTTATCCAGAAACCTGATCGGTACTTCGAGAAAACATGTATCCAGGGTTTATATTGATAGTGCACGCCCAGGCCCAGGTCTATCTTTTCACCAAAATAATAAAGGTAGGGGTAATCCTTCCGTATCATGTTTTTGGCCTCATCGGTTAATACAAACCTTGATACCTGTTTGGCTTGGTTCCCAAACCCTTTTAGCACCAAGGTTTCTAGGCTAATAGCAAATTTATGGAAGCGGTATTTCCCAGCAAGGCCTAAGCCAGCGCCTGTTGTCCCGTTTCCATGGCCATTGATCTCGGCCAATTCATAAGCCTGGAAGGTGGTTTCATCACCTTCCATGTAGCGTGCAACCGGAACTTCGTTAACATTATAGATGGATTGATACCCCCCAACGGGCAATAAAAATGCCCCACGGGCTGCCAATTCCAGTTTATTTGCTTGTAAAAACCGATAGGCGAGGTACAGGCAAATATCCGACAAGCCTTTGCTATACACGTTATGGTTAAAAAAAACAACCTTGGTTTTATAGCCTGGCCCTGTCCTCTGGTAGTTCTCAAGGGTAACACCCCGCTTAATGCCGTTCGCCATGAAGCATGACATGGCCACCTCCAGGTTATCGCTGATGCCGTAGGAAAACGAAAAATCGCCCTTGTGCAATATCTGGTTATTCCCTGAATTGGAATGGGCCATCAATTCGCCCGAGTGGTTAAACATCCGGTTGGAAATGGTATACGAATAGGCGCTCCCGGAAGTAAGCTGCCCCTTGTAAAGGGTAAGGGGCCTTTCGGTGTAGGGTTTGGCCAGCAAATAATAGGCTGAATCTATTGCCTGGCAAAACAATGCACCAACACTGACAAAAAAAAGGATGATGACCGTGGGAATTCGCTTCATGAAAAATAAATTGGTTTGGACAAAAAAAAGGATAAATGCATGGGTACACGTGTTGCCCCCCTCACCGCTTGAATAGGCGGGAAAAGGGGATATAAATATTTGTTGCTAAAAGATGTATACCGCTCCAGGTACAACAAGCTGCTTTCATCTATTCCTTTTTCAGTTATAATACAGGGGTAAACAAGGTTAACCCATTGTCGGTACCAATCCAAACCCTGTCCTTGCTGTCGACCAACAAGGAATAAATCGTTTCGCTGGCAATCCCGTCAACCGTGGTGTAATGGGTTTGCTCCATGTCCTTGTTGAATTTGTAAAGGCCATCTGTTTGGGTAGCCACCCAGAGATTACCTTTGCTGTCCTGGCCAATCGCCCTCGCGTAAGCAACATCGAATTTCAAGAGTTCATTACCGGTAAATTTAACTAAGGCTGATTCAGCAGTGTTAAAACCGAACCACATGTTGTGGCCCTGATCTTCAAACAAGGTCCGGACATTATTACTAGGCATACCATCTGAGATATCAAAGTTATACCAACTTGTCCCGTCATATTTATAAACACCTCCATTTGTTGAGGCTACCCAAATATTGTTTTCACTATCTTCAAGTATACATGTATAATAGTTGTTTTTTGAAGTATCAGGGTTATAAAAAAATGCTGAACTTAAATCATTTGATAATTGAAAGATGCCTATATCTGTACCTTCCCATATATAACCGTCTTCATCAACAAAAGTAGACATATACAATGTAGAAGTATCTTCTTGAAAATACAAAAAATAATTCTCAAATTCGTTCCCGTTATATTTCCAAAAAAATTGTGATGCGCCAAACCAAATTGTGCCATTGGCGTCTTTCGCGATGGATGATATTCCCAAATTATAAAAACCATTCGTTTTATTATATGATAATATTTCGCCATCAGAATACTTGCTTAGGCCTTCCTGGGTACCTATCCAAATATTTAATTCATCATCTTCAATAACATCATAAACCGTGTTATGAGCCAGGCCATCAAGCGTTGTCAGCGTTTCCCAGGTATCTTTTTTGGGCAAGTCATCATCTTTTTCGCAAGAAGTAAGAAATAGTGAGAAAACGAGCACCAAGATGCCCAGCCTAAATAAAAAATTTTTCTTTTTCATTTGATACAGGTTTATTAGTTAGAAA
>CAZKIR010000275.1:532-5764 GCA_964552835.1 uncultured Bacteroidales bacterium | reverse complement strand
GCCTTTTTTGATAATCCAGGCGAGGCACAGCCTCGCCTGAACATTTGTTTTTTTTTACTTGAATAAATACATATATTTGTTATAAAGCCAGAAAATGGGATCATATAGGATACATAACTAGGATGCAGTGTAATACTCTCATGGATAATTAAAAAGGGCTCATAAATAGATGGTTAAATAGTATTTTTATGCTGGCTATAATATTGTCCACACTAGTTTATTTTAAGGATTACTCCTTTTTCTACATTAAAGGGATACTCAATTAATACATCCCTGCTTCCATCAATTGTGACATCTACATTATTTTCCATAGATACATTTTTTATTAGAATCTTGCAGTCGGAAGTTTTTGAATAATTAGATGTAATGGTTAAATCTTCTATATATTCCATACATACATAATATTTTAAACCAGCATCTTGAGAATAAGGACAATCATTTTTATGATGTTTAAATCTAGGACCAGCACCCCATTTTGAAATAAAATATCCTTGTGAAGAAGCCGTAATGGCAGAATGATCACAAGCATCTTGATATCCACATTCATTAATTTCATATTGTCCATTTTTATTATAGTCAAAGCAATGATAACCATAACAATTACCAAAAGAAATTTTTGTTGCTTCAGTTTCACTACCCACTTCTACGTAGCTTCCATCATTCCAAAATATATCATCATTAGGTGTATTTATCCAGACTTGTTCGCCACCTTCTGAAACATACCATGCATATGCATGACAGTTATATTTAAGAGTTGCTTCACTTTTGAATTCAATTCGATTATCATAATAATCAAGCCAAAAATTTTTATAATCTTCTTTTTCACTATTTGATAAATCATACAACCAATTTGGCCAACGCAATTTCAATGCATCAACTTCAGTTTCATTTGGCGTTTCAATTGTAACATCTTTATATTGTCCAAATGAAAACTTAGAAATTGCTGTTAATAAAAATATAAAAATTAATATTCTTTTCATTTCCTTTTTGTTTTAGTGTTTACTTTATTTAAATAAATATCACAATGATTTATTATGTCATCCATAGTTTTTAAATCGCATGGATATCCATATTTATTAAATCTTTCAATTTTTTTATTTTCTTTTACTTTCTTGCTATAGTTTTCTTTATCAATCTTTTTCATAACCTTTGATAATATCAGCACCGAAGGCTGACATCCATACATAGTTGAAAATTTATCACTTTTCTTTTTCATATCTATTTTTTTTCGTGATATCCTTAATAATTCAACTCTTTCTTCACTCTTTAAAAAATCAAGAAAGCTTTCCTGAGAAAATATCAACTCAAGAAAAAGAAATTTTAATGTCCAATATTTATTATCATATTTAATACCCGGATTGTTATATCCAGTAGTATCCATTTTCGTGTATATTTTTAACAGTTTTCGAGCAGCATTATCTCTACTTAATAATTCTCTCAATCCATTATAATTATTAATAGTAATTTGTATTCCTTCATCAAAACTGTTAAAAGCTGAAAAATATCCATAAATTGGACTATTGAGACATATATTGATTAATTCATCTGTTGAAATAGTATCCAACAATTTATCAGGTAATTGGATCGCCTTAAAACGCTCTTTTTCCGTTTTAAGCGAACTCCATTCTTTTGTGCCTGGTTTAATAGTATTATAGCCTTGACCATAAATAAAACTGAAAAATGAAATAAATACTAAAAACAGGCATAGTGATTTTAATATAGTTCGCATTGTTTTTCTTTTTTATTAAATACATTTTCCTCGTTTCCTAAAAAATTATAAAGAATGATTTGTTCTTCATTTCTGCTTATTTCATAATTATATGATTGATATTCATTTGAATTACTACTATGAATTCTTCTCATTTTTATGCTATCATCTTTAAATTCAAAAGAATATGTAGATCCTTTATTAATAGAAACAAGATTAGATGAAAAACATAAAGTATCATCTGAATGACTTACCCATAAGCCTTTAACCCATTTTTTCTTTGACAGAATAAAATCACTACTCTCACATTGAATAATTAATGGGAAGAATAATAGTAAGAAAATGTTAATCTTTTTCATAGTTCTAATATTAATCAATTAATATCATTTGTTTAGTATCAATTAACTGCCTATCTGTAATTAAAGAATAGAAATAAATGCCGGGATTAAGCTCGCGGGCTTGAATGGTAAAACTGGTTTGGCCAAATTGTTCTATCTCATGGCTGACCAGGAGCTTGCCTTGCAAATCGTAAATGTAAAGGGTGGCCTTTGCCGTTTCTTCTGGCAGGTAATAGTTGATTACCGTTTCCTCGCTAAAGGGGTTGGGGCTGTTTTGTTCCAGGGAGGGTATCAGGCTTTCCGTGTCATCTTCTCCCGTTATCGTGCCGCTTTTCTTTTTCTTGTTACCGCCGGTTGTGTTCTCGAAATTATTGGCGCAACATTGGGCTTTTATCAAGGCAATTTCTTTTTCTAACTGATCGATTTTTTGGTTTTGTTCTTTTAATACACGGGTTAATTCCTTGTTATTTTCCCTTTCTTGATTTACCAATTCGTTTCCGGCATTTATTTGATCCTGTTGCTCTTTAATTGCTTCAACCAAGTATGGTATAAAATGCGAATAAGTCAACAATTTTTCGCCAGTGCTATCAACTGTATTTACAGCCTCGGGCATGATCCTTTCCACTTGTTGGGCAAGTAAACCAGCATTTCTTTTTTTGATTTCTGCACCTTTCCAGTTGTATGAATAGCCTTTTAATTTAAGCACTTTAGATAAAGACTTCCCCTTTAGTTCTTTAAAGTTTTCTTTGGAAGCACTATCAGACTTTTCAGTAACTATTTTACATTCAATTTCGGCCCAATCCCAATCACCACCATAACCACCATTACAAAATACAAATTTTGGAGATGAAGCTTTATGTTCAAACCTGGGCTTACTACTGATCAGCTGTATGCTCATTTCACCCTCTAATCGACTCTCTTTAAACCGTAACTTATTTCCATAAAAATCAAATTTTTGTGATGGCGAACACCCAATCCCTACCTTACCGTTCTTGTCTATTATGATCCTTTCACTACCTCTAGTATTGACTCTAATTACTCCATCACTATCAATGGCAGTACCAAGATTTAGGTCTTGTTCACCATAGATTGAATTTCCATCAATGCCCATGTTCCCATTGCTCTCCGTAATATAAATCGCGGACTGGGAAAAATCCCCACCATGCCCAATTGTTCTGTTGCCATTTCTAATATTAAATAATCCAGGGTAGTTTGAAGGATTGTTAATGCCTATATGGCCTTCACTATTGATTTGCAGTGCCTGGCCAAACGATAAAGAAGAAAATGCAAGCAAGCTTGCCAAAAACGATAATCGAAACAATATTTTTTTCATGATTAATTAAATTTTAGAGTTTAACAATTAGTGTTTACTAAATAACATGTTATCTTGTTAAAAAAACAATTGTAAAACAAAGCTATATAAAAAATATAAATAAATAAAAAATGAATGCATAATTTTGCCCCCCCCCTCAATTTTTTTAATCGCTAAAAACCCCCGATATTAGTAGTTATAGCGCTATTTAGAATGACTCTAAATTAAAAAAATGTTTAGATTTTGAATACTTATATTTTTGTTGTAATTTTTAGGGCAAAAATTCATTAAAATCATTGTTATGCCACTATTATTAAGGATTTCAGGATATGTTAATACAGGCTCAATAAATTTTTCATGGCGAGAAGCTATTGGTTTGGCAGGTTTGCCACCAAGTTTCTATTTCAATTGGCAGTAGGTAGTTGGCAATTATAAACTGACTATTGTACCCCGGCTTCTGTATTCTGAAATTGGGATATTTTTTCTCGATTTCCCGGAAACCTTCCTCGTAAAAAATTTCTTGTTTCGAGCGGGCACCATACCAGAAAGAAACTTTTCGGTCCGTGCCAAGTGTTTGAAAAAGGTGGAACAAATGCGAGCGCAAGGGGGCCATTCCGGCGCCCCCGCCTATGTATACCATCTCGTTATCGGTTTCTTTTATGAAAAAATCCCCGTAAGGGCCCGAGATGGATACCTTGTCTCCTGGCTTCCTGGAAAAGACGTAAGAGGAACAAACGCCGGGGTTTAATGACATGAACCGGCCCTTGGAGCGGTCCCATGGCGGGGTGGCGATACGGATGTTCAGTTTGATAATATTTCCCTCGGCCGGGTGGTTGGCCATGGAATAAGCCCGGAAGGTTTCCTCGGGGTTTTTCATTTGTAAGTCCCACAGTTTAAAGCTGTCCCACTCGTCCTTGTATTTTTTTTCTACCTTGATGTCTTTGCTAAAATCTACTACTACGGGGGGAACGTCCAGTTGGATATACCCGCCTGGTTGGAAATCCAGTTTCTCGCCCTCGGGCAATTTTACCACGAATTCCTTGATAAAGGTGGCCACGTTGTGGTTGGAAACTACTTCGCATTCCCATTTCTTGATGCCCATCACGGATTCGGGCACCTTTATTTTCATGTCGTTCCGGATTTTTACCTGGCATCCCAGCCGCCAGTAGTTTTGTTGTTCTTTACGGGTAAAAAAGCCGGTTTCGGTGGGCAGGATTGACCCCGCGCCCTCGAATATCTGGCATTTGCACATGCCACAGGTACCGCCCCCTCCACATGCCGAGGGCAGGTAAATATCCTGGGCCGAGAGGGTCGACAAGACCGTGCCACCGGGTTCAACTTGCATTTCTTTATCATTGATCTCGAGGGTGACCTCGCCTTGTGGGGTCAGTTTCTTTTTCGCGTAAAGCAACACGCTTACCAGGGTAAGGATAATTACAAGAAAAACAGCAATGCTGATGAGGATAACCGTGATTTTTGCCGATAAAAGGATCATTTTGTATGCTGGATTAAAGAGGTTATTATAATTTGATTCCCATGAAACTCATGAACGCGATGCCCATCAGCCCGGTTATAATGAAAGTAATTCCCAGTCCTTTTAGCGGATCGGGCACGTTCGAGTATTTTATTTTCTCGCGGATAGCGGCAATCCCGATGATAGCCAAAAACCATCCCACGCCCGAACCCAGGCCAAAGGCCGTGGCCTCGGCCAGGTTGTTGTACGCCCGCTCTTGCATGAACAGGGAACCGCCCAGGATAGAGCAGTTCACGGCAATAAGGGGCAAAAAGATACCCAGGGAAGAGTACAGGGTGGGCGAGAATTTTTCGATGATCATCTCTACCAGTTGCACCATGGCAGCGATCACCGCGATAAA
>CAZKIR010000275.1:0-522 GCA_964552835.1 uncultured Bacteroidales bacterium | reverse complement strand
AAAAAGGATAAAACTCAAGAAACTCAGGTCCACGTCGGCAAAATCCTGGCTAATCCATGTAAGCGCTCCTTCTTTCAGGATGTAATTCTCGATGAGATAATTGATGGGCACGGTAATGCCCAGCACGAACACTACTGCCAAACCCAGGCCGGTAGAGGTTTTCACGGTTTTAGAAACCGCCAGGTACGAGCACATGCCCAGGAAATAGGCAAATATCATGTTGTCAATAAAAACTGACCGGACGAATATATCTATTAAATTTTCCATACAATCATCAATTTTAATCAGATTCCACGAGTTTTTTGTTCCTGCTCCTTTGCACCCAAATAATGATGCCCACGGTAATCAAGGCCATGGGGGGCAATATCATGAAGCCGTTGTTCACGTAGCCTGCCTCGTAAAAGCTACCCGGGATTACTTGGGCGCCCCAGAGGGTGCCCGAGCCAAATAGTTCCCTCACGAAGCCCACGATAATAAGGATTACGCCATAACCCGCGGCATTGCCCACGCCGTCTAAAAAAG
>CAZKIR010000274.1:0-5799 GCA_964552835.1 uncultured Bacteroidales bacterium | reverse complement strand
TGCACCATATTGGTAAACGTGGCGCTAAATTGGCTGTTTGTGGCCGTGTAAAACGTGGTTAGTTTATAATCGCCGGCCACATCAGGTATTTCAGCAATGGTATATACATAACTGCAACTTTCAAAATTCGTTACAATAAACGCGTAACCCTCCCAAAGCATCTCCTGCTCGTTGCTCATGGTAATACCAAGGCGGGCTTGTTCGGTACTTTCAAAAATGGTAATGAAATCCTCCCAGCTATCAGGTTCATCATCGGGGTTAAATTCAATGATATTATCGGTTGATTTGCCCCTATACGTTTCAAAATCAGAAAAACCCCCGGTTTGTATGTGGGCCTTGTAATCATTGCAGTATGGCATTTCATCTACGGTTACGGTAAAGGCATCATTGCGGGTATCCCCATCGGAGAATATTCCTGGCAATTCGTCAACTGCAGGTGTGGTTGTAAAAGGTTTTGCCTGGGGCGAGACGGGCTCATCAGCCACCATCCAGTCAAATTCATAATGGCCCCAATCGGGGTGCGAGAGCTCAACTTTCAGGTTTTCACCGGGCACATAAAACCCTGAATCTACCAAGAGTTTAAACCGTTTATCGTAAGAAGATTCATATACCTCCATGGGCAGGCCGTTAATGGTAATGGTAAGGCTGTCGTACAAACCCGGTGAGGCAAATTGTTGGTTGGAACCCATGAAGTCGTCCACCCAAATCACATAGTCTTTTTTGTTTACAACAGCAGGGTCGAACTCTACGTTTTCCCAACCGGCCTTAAAGCTCAACCCCACTTTATAGGTGTCTTTCTCCTTTTCAGGCTCGGGACTTTCACCCTCTTCGCAACTAAACAGTAAAAACAGGCTTAGTAAAAAATAAATCGCTTTTGTTTTCATATTACAAATTTTTTTTGATGAATAATTAATTCAAAAATAAGGCCTCATGGCCAGGAAACCCGTGGGGAAAAATAAAAATGTCATGGGGAAAAACATCGAGGGTTTATACATATACTTGGAGGAATGAAACTTTTAACGAAATGTCGGACAAAACACATAACCATCAATACCTTGCCTGCCGGTTCCAAAAAACAATGATAGCAATCAATAGCGTGACAACCTGCGGAAGAACAACCGCGGCCAGTAGCAATGGCATCGTGAACCATTTAAAACGGAACAGGAATAATATGAACACCATAATAAACAACAAAAGTAAAAAATACAGGTAATCAAGTTCTACCAGCCAATGCCCCAGGGGTTGGTAATAGGCATCAAATTCAAAGACTTTTAAACGGGTTATCCGGGGTAATTCTCCTAGCGATCTAAAAAAAGAAACACCAGGAATGCGCATCACTTCAATAATACGCTCCACGGTAGCTTTCCAAAAATAAAACAAACTAAACAGGTAAAGTAAAAACCCTGAAATTTTTACCATTGGATGTATGCGCTGCGTAACCATCAGGCATTCCCTTTTTCATCAAACCTGAATGTAAAACCGAGCCTTTCTTCATACTCTTTACCGATCTCAATATCTTCTTCATCCTTGTAATACCAAATAATTGTTAATCTATTTGAGGCATCTTCCATGCTTATTAACAATCGCAAAAAGTGGTATAAGGCTTTTGCCGAACTGGAATTTATGGCTTTAGCATATAAATATAATTCCGTTTTAGGAGCGGGTTCTTTTACATATTGCCTAAGCCACTCCATGGCTGGTTTAAAAAAAAAGACACCATCCATGGCCATAAATATTCCAGTCATGAGCCTTTCCCCGGTTTTTGCATTAAAATCAATGCCTGGGGTTTTTGCCCTTTCTTTTAAAACATAATTTTTAATCATCTTGCTCTATTTCATTTCCGTTTTTGTCAATATAAAACTCTCTTCCTTCCCTTTCAACTTTTGCTTCGCCTTCTGTGTATATAGACAAATTTTCCATTTGCATCAGATAACTCAAAACACTAGAATCCGAAAGTTTTTTCAAAAATCGCAAAAAAGCACTGTATCTCACTAATTAGGTTCCCATATTAACACTTAACCAAAAAACAAGTTTTTCTCAAAGCTTACCTCGGTTTGTACTGGTCTAGTATTTTTTAAAGTATAATTTTTTTCCTCAACCTCTAGTTTAGGATCTAGTGATTAATATACTTCCTTCAGGTTCACCAGGTTCCCAAAATAAACGGCCCAATAAACGTAGGAATAGTAAAAATTTTACTATCCTTTGCCCTAACCTTAGTTTTCTTTCTAAAATAAAAGGCATAAACCTCAATTCTTTACCGCATTCCGTACAACTGCTTAAAAGTTTTTCATTTTTCCAGGTTTGCTCCGGAAGTTTGTCTATCGCAGAATCTTTTAGGCCTACAGAATAATGTTTATTCAAATCGACGATATGTTTCAGTATATCTTCTGGAACTACAAAACGCTTACCACAATGCGCACAAACTGCAGTAATATTTTTATCATATTTACCCATGTTTCTAGTTACATGAAACAACCAAATTTTTTGGGCAGTAACAATAGGTACATCAATTTCAAATCCCTCCAGGTTTAAAAAATATAAAGATCCTGAAGTATTACCAACAACTAATTTTTTACCATTATTAGAAAATGTAAAATAAGTAATCAAACTTTCAGATCGAAATTGGGCAATTTGTTTTCCGGTATTTACTTCACATACACTCAAGGTATAACCTTGATGTCTTACAATCATTTTTCCATCAGGACTAATATCTTTCAATAAACGCCTATCAATCCTCCAGTTACTTAATGATTCATCCCATATAGCGGTCATGATTTTTTCCCCGGTTAAACTAACAATCAAAGTTATTTTTCCATGGTTATATTTAGATTTTTTTATTTTTCTTCCAGTTTCAAGATCCCATATTTTAATTATTTTCTCCTTGTTGTCAATCGAAAATATTTTTTTTCCATCCGGAGTAAAATCAAAATGATAGTTACCTGTATATCCTTTAAAACTAACTATTTCATGACCGTTAATGCTATTACCCATTTTTAATTTATCACGATTTGCAGTGATAATTCTCTTACCATAAGGACAAAAGGCATAAGAAAGGCTATAAGCAAATCCATATCCGATATCTGAAGTTCGTCTGTCAAAACTTCTCATAATTCCAAATTCACTGCCTGAAAGTGCCAAAATCCTATTTCCATCAGGACTAAATACAGAAGAGGTTACTCGCTCATCAATTTCAAATTCCATAAACCCAACAAAATCATTTTTATCAAGGTCCCACATTTTTAGGTCATTTATACTACCACGAGGGTTGTGTCCATAAATAATTTTTTTTCCATCCGGACTGAAAGGTTTAGCATTAACTTTGGCAACATTATACCCCTGAAATGAACTTATTTCCTTGCCACTTTCAACATTCCAAATTTTAATTTCGTTTGCCTCAGCAGACATAATTGTCTTATCATCTGGGCTAAAAGCGCAAAATTCAATAGGGGTTTCGTGTGCTTTAAGTGAATAGATTTCTTTAAAATCTCCTAGATTCCATATGTTTAAAGCATCCTTACTCGTAGATACTATTCTTTTGAAATCAGGGGAATAGCTACAATGTGTTATGTCACTAGTGTGCTCATTTAATTTCTCAATTACCTTATTAGTTTGACAATCTTCTATTAGTATTTCGCAACCATTAGTACGAATAGAATTCAATTCACCATCTGAATTAAAACCATATTTTCCTGTATTCAATGATTTTCCAATATTATAAAACTTGTCCCCCCTCTCACTTATCATCATTCTTTTTGAAATATTTCTTAATGAATCTATCTCTCGTCCAGTTTTCCAGTCCCATATTTTTAAAGTTCGATCTTTACTTACTGATATAATTTTTTCTCCATCCGGGCTAAATACGCAAGCGTATATTGTATTGCCATGTCCCTTTAGAACATTGATTTCCTTCCTGGTTTCAACATCCCATATTTTTAATATGTTAAATTCAGCAGAAACTAAATTTTTCCTATTTGGGCTAAAGGAACAAGCGGTTATTGTTTCGGTATGCCCCTTTAGTATAAAAATTTCATATTCTCTTTTGCTATCCAATACTTTTAAAGTATTATCCATTCCAGCTACTGCAACTATGCTTAAATCGGGGCTACAGGTGTATTTGAATGCATCTGAATTATATATTTCCGTGGTTGCTATTTCTTTGCTGTTTTCGATATCCCATATTTTCAGCGTGCCCTGAGACATAGTAACTATTTTCTTACCATCAGAACTATAAGTACAATTTATAATTCGATCTTTATGCCCTTTTAGTTTACTGATTTCTTTGCCAGTCTCAGCATCTAAAATTCTTAAAGTCTCATTATGGGCTGACATAATTTTTTCACCATCGGGGCTAAAAGCACAATAACCACCATCCCCTTCTAGTGTCATAATCAAACAAGATTCTTTTCTTTCTGGTTTACGATTTTGATGAAGGAATTTACCTCCCCTGTAAAAAAAAACTTTCCTGGCTGCTTCTGCAAAGTCTTTACTTTTATTTTGCTTCCACTGCAACTCATTATAAAGTGCTTGATAACAAAGCTCGGGGTTATCTATAAATTGATACGACTGTAATAAAAATTGATGACTAAAATCATTAATGCAGGTTTTATTTTTCGATTCTGGTATAACATTCAAAACATTTTTGTAGTCGGCATGCATTTCTTGCAACAAGTTTCGTTTGGCTCGTGCCTCTATAAATAAAATATCACATAAAAAGCTAGTTAGTCTGTTCCATTCAAAAGAATTTGCCGTTTTGTTATAGGTTGTTTGCAAAATATGATGGGGTAAATATTTTAAAGTGGTCATATGTTCATAGCCCATGTTTTCAAGATAAGATGAAATGGTATGGTGCAGATTAATTTGTATTGAGTTACTTTCATTTTGTTTAACATACCTGCTTAACACAGCTTGCTTTAATTGTTGATGAAAAAAATCATATTCATTCCCTCTTTGCAAAAGGTAAGCTTTTATCCAACGTTTTAATTCTCCCCAGTAATAATCATTCAATTGTACTTTTTGTATGGTTTCTTGTTTTTTCTTTTTCCAGCTATCATATTCAGGTCCAATTAGTTTTTCGGGTTTCTCTAATTCTTTTATTTCCTGCCAATTGCCCAAAAGCATACGTAAATCAAATTCACTCATCCCGTTACGGCCAGTTGCAAGATATTGCATAAATTCGGCAAATAAGTTTTTAGTCACATCTTCCCCAAATCGTCTATTAAAATCTGTTTCTATACGTTGCAATAAAAAGTCGAACATAGCAATGGCTGTATCCGGCAAACCGGGTTTATCGAAGTTGTTATTTGCAATAAACTCAGCAAGTTGTTCGTGTTTGTTAAATATACGTAGTTCTTCAAGTGCTACCTGCAAATAAAGAGGGTTGTATGCTTCATGTTTATTAATGAGTATTTCAATAAGTTCTGGTGTTAATGATTTATTGTATTGATGCAAGTAGTTGATAATGATTTCTCTTTTTTCATTTTCAGACAAATTTTTTACTTTGATTTCAAAAGGTTTGTTTTCCCTTTCGCGCATGCTATCCAACGCGGTTTTTTCTCTGCAGTCTTCTATTAAACTGGTAACAATACAAATATTTTGGGGCAATAGCTGTGTCAGCCATTTCATTTCACGTGCATTGTCGCTATTTTCCAATTGATTAATAGCATCTAAAACTATCACAATTGGTTTTTTTGTTTGTTCTATGAGCTTTTCAAACAACAAGCTAACTTCATTTATGTCGAAGGGTATGGTATATTCTTTGTCAAGAACTTTATCTTTAAACCCAAATTGTTTTATGAATAC
>CAZKIR010000273.1:0-5818 GCA_964552835.1 uncultured Bacteroidales bacterium | reverse complement strand
AAATATGCAACAGGGCGATGAAGTAATTGTGCCCGCCTTTACCTACCCGGCTACAGCCAATGCTGTTGAGCTTGTGGGAGCTAAACCCATAATGGTGGACATCAATCTTGAAGATTTTTGTATAGACACAAGCAAGATTGAAGCAAAAATTACTTCAAAAACCAGGGCCATTTTGCCAGTGCATGAATTTGGGCAGGCTGCCAAAATGGATGATATTATTGGCATTGCCAAGAAACACAAATTAAAAATTGTGGAAGATGCAGCCTGTGCACTGGGGACTGCCTATGAAGGAAAAATGGCAGGCTCATTCGGTGATTTTGGTTGTTTTAGTTTGCACCCCAGGAAGGCCATTACCACGGGAGAAGGAGGTATTGTGGTAACCCATGATAAAGCTCTCGCCCGTAAAATTGATTTGCTGCGGAACCATGGAGCTAAAAAGCGTGACGGGAAGCTCGATTTTTACTTGCCCGGCCTCAATTACCGTATGACCGATTTCCAGGCAGCATTAGGAATACCCCAACTTAAGGAAATGGAACAAATAATCGACATACGGCAACAGCAGGCCCAGGAGTATAACTCGTTACTGAAGGCAACAGACTGGATTAAAACCCCTGGAAATTTTCAGGAACGGAAGCATGTTTATCAAACCTATCATGTAATAATCAAAGACAGGTCCCGTGATGAACTAATTCATCTCCTCAGAGAACAAGGTGTGGAGACCAATTTGGGTGCACAGGCCCTGCATTGTTTGACTTTTTTCGCTGAACAATACCATTACCAACCCATGGACTTCCCGAATGCCCGTGAAGCATATCATCAGGGGTTGGCACTGCCGCTGGGAAGCCATTTGAAGAATAATGAATTGAAAAAAGTGGTCGATTCAATTAAAAAGATTCATTAAAATGGATATCACAAATCACAAGATGTACAAGACCCACGGGAGTGGTGAAATAGACAAAAGCAAATTTGATAAACTTGGAGACAATGTGATTTTCGAAACTGGTGTTTTGGTTTTTCACCCTGAAAGTATTCAGCTTGCTGATAATGTTTACATAGGTCATAATACAATACTGAAGGGATATTACCAAAATGAAATGATAATTGGACAGAATACCTGGATTGGTCAGAATTGTTTTTTTCATAGTGCAGGTGGTATTGAAATTGGTGCAGCTGTTGGTATTGGTCCAATGGTCAAAATATTGACCTCTACGCATAAGGAGACAGATATAAATAAGCCTGTTCTTTTTGAACCTCTCAGTTTTAAAAAAGTGATATTAAATGATGGGTGTGACATTGGTGTTGGGACCGTGATTCTGCCGGGCGTTACTATTGGGGAAGGGGCTATAATAGGTGCAGGAGCTGTTGTAACGGCAGATATTCCTGATTATGCTGTAGCAGTTGGAAGCCCGGCAAAAGTCATCAGAAAACGACAATAGATGAAGGTATTAATTATTACAGCCATGTTCCCCCCCAATAGAACGGGAACATCTTTTTATTCAAGAAATCTTGCTAATGCCATACAACAGAGCGGTAATGATGTTAAAGTTATCACAACAGCCAATGACGAGGTAAATGATGATGAATTGAATTTTGATATTACCAGAATACCTGCCTGGCACTTTCCCATTAAAAATTATTTTAAGCATCTGCGCTTTTGTTCCTTAATTCCTGGTAATTATAAAAGAACTTTGCGAATTACCCGAACGTTTCAACCGGATGCCATTGTACTTATAAATCATTATCTCGACATTGCATTTCCCGCCATCTATGCTGCCTGTAAAGCGAAGCTGCCTCTCTACATTAGTATTGGAACCCAGCTTCAGTCCCTAAATCCCACCCGAAATAGAATTCTTCGTTTTTTAGACCGGTTGATTATCGGGAAATTCATTTTTCCTTTTGCAAAAAGAATCATTAGTTGGGATAAAGAAATTGAGCGTTACATTACAGAGGTACATATTAAAAAAAATGCCTCCAAATCAATCATCATTCCTTTTGGAGTAAATGGGAGTATTGAAGAATTTGAAAAATACAATAACTCTTACGAAGAAGAAAAACAGATTTTGGGTGTGGGAGCCATAATTGATCATCGTGATTATGTATACCAAATTCAGGTTTTTAGTGAACTGGTGAAAAAATATCCTGATTTGAAACTAAAAATTATTGGAAACCAATATGTGGATAAACCCATGAAAGCTGCAAAAGCACTGGGCGTAGGGGATAAGGTAATATTTACCGGAGAGCTGCCCCATGTGCAAGTATTGGAAGAATACAAAAAATCAGTTCTACATTGGATGATGCTCGTTGGGGAATATGTTGGCCTTGGTACATCTACCCTGGAGGCCATGTTGATGGGCGTGCCTTCTGTATCTAATGTTCCTGAGAACTTATTTGGGTTTGGTGCTATGCGTGATATGGAAAACTTTATACACACCAATGCCAACAATATCAAAGCCGATGTTGAAAAACTCAGTAAAGTTATTGAAGACCGAAATCTCCGGCAAAAGATCGGTCAGAATGGAAAAGCCTTTATTCAAAAGTATTTAAACTGGGAAGTTGTGGCAAAACAGTATGAAACAATGATTCTTAATGACACGAAATAGGCGGTTATCTGTATTTATTGGGCTTGTAATTAGTTTACTCGCCATTGTTGGAATTTTATATTTTGTCGATCTTAAGGAGGTTTGGCAAAATTTGCGTAAACTATCCTGGGAAATAGTTGCGATCGCGATAATCGTCTATATTGCAGGGATGCTTGTTAGAGCACTCCGTTGGTTTTTAATTATTTCAACCAGGGGAAAAGTTGCGTTTTACACAGTTTTTAAAGGACTGGTATATGGTTATATGCTGAATCAATTGCTACCGGCAAAAATAGGAGAAGTCGCTCGCGCAGAGTACCTCACGAGAAAAAGTACACCGGGAAGAAGCTTTTTGCTTGGCACTATTGGTGCTGAACGTATTTTTGACATGGTGATAATTTTGTTGTTTTTAGGAATTTCCATTGTATTTTCAGAAACCATTATGTCTAAAATACAGGCACAGTGGATTTCTATTGCCCTTATAATTGTTGGGTTGGGTGTGCTTATTTTTCTTTTGCATAATGTCCATTTGCTAAAAAAGCTGACCCGGTTTTTACCGGCAAAGATTAAAGGATTTGTTGACCGGGTACTTGACAGTCTTGGGGAATCGTTTAATGTGTTTAAATCTTTTGGATCCATATTTAAAATATTACTATTAACACTTTTAATATGGCTGCTCACTTGCCTGGTATTCTTTCTAATCATACAGGATTTGCATATTGAAGTGCCTTTTTACGCCTATTTCTTTATTGTTTCGGCCGGCACTTTTGGTATGATCATTCCTTCGACATCGGCCAATGTGGGGGTTTACCATGCTGTAGCCATGGGAGCCCTGATGCTGTTTATGGTGCCAAAAGCTGAAGCAATAAGTTTTGCCATACTGGCTCACGCGTTTTATTTTTTTCCGGCTATAATATTAGGAGTTAAATTGTTTGGTTTTAGTCAAATTAGAAAAATATATAGGAATGCCAAAAAAAATTATTAAATTAATAGAACATGAAAGTGATAGGCGTATTGCCTGGTTTTTATTATTAATGGCGCTTCTATTAAGGATTAGTTATTCCATTTTTGCCTATTTTAATTTTCCCTTGCCCGATAGAATGTTATATTATGAATTAGCACAAGAAATAATAAATCAAGGGAAAGTTTTTTATGATTTAAGTAATTGGTATTACGAAAGCGTTGGCCCATTTTTACCCTGGTTAAATGCACTCACCATGGCTGTTTTTGGGGTTAGTTATTTACCATTATATATTGTATCCGCAATAGCATCTTCTTTTATTACTTTTTTTACCTACAAAACTGCCAGGCTGTTTTTAGATAAAAAGGTTTCTTTCTTAATTGGCACTTGGTCATTGTTTTATTTTTTCTATTTTTTTTTCGCCCCAACACCCGGTAAAGATATACTGATGGCATTATTTTTAATTCTTTTGGTGTATCTGTTCAGTAAACTGTTTATTAATAACCAGTTTAACTACAAGCGCTATTTACTTTTCATTTTAGTTTTTGTATTTTCTTTTCATCATGATGAACGCTTTTTCATGTTTACACCATTGTTTTTTGCCTTTATTCTATTCTATGAAACAAAAGGTTTTAAGCATTTAAACGTTAAAAAGTCTTTTCTTTTCGGATTTTTAGTTCTGCTATTAATGATACCCTGGACAATAAGAAATTACCAAAAGCATGATAAATTTGTACTCATATCAACAAGAACACAAATGATAACAGATAAAGTTTTCGGCTATGAAGACAACTATCAAGGGGCAGATTTCATGGATCCTTACGGGAGCTATTATATTCATGATTACCAAATAGATTCTGTAATTCAAGGATTAAAAAAAGTTACCGACGGGGGATATAAAATATCTGAAAAGCAACGTCTTTTTATGGAGGAGGGGAATTTACCCCACCTTTTTACACCCACCGAAAAATTTTGGGTTAATACCAAAGAATTTCTAAGACCCTTCCAAATTGGGGGCGAATACCAAAAAACAGGCTATTTCTATTACGAAAAATCCTTAAAGCATAACATAACCTCTTTCCTTTTTTATGGAATTATGTTGATTTTTTCTATGCCCGGGTTTTACTTTTTATATAAAAAGCATAAAGCGTATTTTATTTTGTTTTCAACCATCATTGTTTATTATACGCTTATACATACATTTTTTGTACCCTGGACAACCTGGAGGTACAGGCTACCCCTGGATGCTATTTTTATTATAGTTGGATGTTTTGGTATTTGTAAATTATTTGAAAAAAGTAAAGGCATATTAAAGAAGTAGATTACATTATTAAACATTTAAAAGACTTTAAAAGTTATTAATTTCACAGTGTTACACTGTGTTTCCACTGAGTGACACGGTGAAACAAGCAATATGAAAACAGGATTAGGTATATACCAAAGAATACGTTTACTATACGCCTACTATAACTTGTTTCGTTTCACAATAAGGAAGAAATTAATAGGCTTTGACGTCGCCAATCAATTTGCCCAGGGAATCGATAAAATTTCGTTACAATTGATTTTGAAAAGAAATGGAGCAGCCATAGGAAAGGACTGTGATATTGAAACCGGCTTAACTTTTCACAATTGCAAAGAATATTCAAATTTAATTATTGGAGATAATTGCCACATTGGAAAAAACTGTTTTTTTGATTTAAGGGATAAAGTAATTATTGGTAATAACGTGGTAATTTCAATGCAATGTAGTTTTATTACACACATAAACATGAGCAAATCACCTCTTAAAGAAAAATTCAAAGCATCACATAAACCCATTTACATTGATGATAACTGTTATTTAGGAACGGGCGTTCGATTGTTAATGGGGATCATACTCTCAAAAAATGTTTTTGTGGCAGCTAATGCTTTAGTTATTAAAGATATTGAAACAAACACAATGGTTGGGGGTGTGCCTGCTAAAATAATAAAGAAATTGCAGTGAGTAGTTTAAAGCAAAAATCCGTCAGTGGCATTATATGGAACTTGTTGGAGGTGTTTGGCATACAGGCCATAAAATTTGTTCTGGGTGTGATTCTGGCCCGCTTGCTCATGCCAAAAGACTATGGACTTATTGGAATGATAACAGTGTTTTTTGTTGTTGCTAATACGTTTATTGATAGTGGATTTGGCCATGCATACATACAAAAAAAAAATGCCACAGAAACCGATGCAAGTACAATCTTTTATTTTAATTTATTTATAAGTATATTACTTTTTGGATTACTTTGGGTTACCGCTC
>CAZKIR010000272.1:0-5822 GCA_964552835.1 uncultured Bacteroidales bacterium | reverse complement strand
GGCCAGGTAACATAAACCACTGGCGATGGCCCCAAGGGCTAAAGCACCAGCAGGTTGTACTACGCCAGCCGCTGGGGTAACAGCCACCAAGCCGGCCAGGATACCACTGGCAAAACCTAAAGCTGTGGCTTTTCCTTGATGGATGCCTTCAATAATCATCCAGGCTAAGGCACCAGATGCCGCGGCAGCCTGGGTTGCCGTTAAAGCTTGGGCAGTGCTCAGCCCACTGGCCACGCTACTTCCCGCGTTAAAACCAAACCATCCTACCCATAACAGCCCCGCGCCAATCATGGTCATGGTAAGGTTGCTTGGCGGCATGGCCCGGGCCGGATAGCCGCGGCGCGCGCCCAGGTAAAGGGCAGCAACCAGGCCGCTGATCCCGGCAGAAATATGGACTACCGTACCACCGGCAAAATCAATCGCACCGTTCGCGCCAAGGTTAAACAAGAAACCATCTTCTGCCCATACCCAATGACACAAGGGATTGTACACCAGCAAGCCCCATAAAGCAATAAAAATACAATAACCTTTAAACGATACCCGCTCGGCAAACGCCCCAGCTATCAAGGCAGGGGTAATAATCGCAAATTTACCCTGGAACATGGAAAACACGTATTCCGGTACACCGGCCTCCATGATGGTGGTATCAATGCCTTTCAGGAACACGTAATCGTTGTTCCAGCCAAACCACCCCCCTAGCACGCTGGGGCCAAAACACATCGCGTAACCCACCACGACCCATAGCACGGCCATGATACCCATGGCGGCGAAACTGTGCATCATGGTGCCCAGCACGTTCTTAGACCGTACCAGGCCGGCATAAAACATGGCCAATCCAGGTATCATAAGCAATACCAAGGCCGTGGAGGTCAACATCCAGGCCGTCACCCCGGTGTCAACAGCATTCCCTTCCGATGCCATTAACATGCCCGGCACCATGAAAAGAATAATAAACAATAGAATTTTTGATTTTTGTTGAAACATAATTATAAAATTTAGTTATGTAATTTATATAATTTAAAATTATTTCAAGGCAAAAGTAATTAATATGATATATTTAACAAATTTTTTTGATTATTTTTTAATACATATCGTTATTTTTCTGCCGATTTAATATTGTAAGCTGTAAATAGTATTAATAAGAAAACTTCCAGGTTTATATATAAGTGGGCCTAAGAAATCTTCAAATGCAAGGCCTGAAGGCCTGCCTTCAGGCAATATGGATTTGTGATAATAACGGATTATTGAATCATTTTAAACGGTGACGGGATCTCGCTTTCCGTATCAAAAAAAAAGTAGGGTAGATAAATGGGTGCCTGTTACTTGGCGGTATCGTAAAATGTAATAGGGTACGTAATTATAATGGGATTAAGGAATTATATCCGCTGGCACGTGATTTGGGAAAGTTGGAATACCGGGAAACATGCTTTTCCTGGAGAAGTGAAAACCTACCAAAAAACTAACTCAAGCTTCTCCGAAACTTGAGTTAATTACTATATTTCATTATGGAACGCTGTGGTCATTTTTTTTTAACACGGAGAGGAATGTTTTTGACCCGAAATATTCCGGGCTCAGCTAATGGTTTGCCCAACCCTTTCCAGTAGTGCTTTGGTAGCTTTAATGCCTTCTTTCTCGCTTAACCGGTCCCCTTCGTATTCAATACCAATATAGCCCTCGTAGCCGGCATTTTTTACAATCTTGAGGAGTTTCTCGTAGTCCAGTCCTTTCTCGTTTCCCTTTTTGTCAAAATCATGAGATTTAGCGCTGACCCCCTTGGCAAATGGCATTAGTTCTTTTACTCCCTGGTAAGGATCATAACGTTCCGTGCATTGCCATTCCCCGTCTATTTCTTCCTGTTCGATACAAAAATTCCCAAAATCGGGCAAGGTACCGCAATTGGGCATGTCCACCTGTTCCATCACGTTGGCCAGCCATTTGCCATTGGAAGAATATCCCCCGTGGTTTTCTACCAGGACATTAATATTTTCCTTGGCCGCTTTTTCGGATAACCGGCTAAGCCCGTCCGTGGCAGCTTTTGCTACTTCTTCAGCAGTGCCCTGGCCACGTGCATTTACCCGGATGGAATGGCATCCCAGGAACTTGGCGGCCTCGATCCACTTGTAATGGCGCTCCACGGCTTGTATCCGGCTGGGTTCATATAAATCGCCCAAATCACCTTCCCGGTCTACCATGATAAGCACTGATTTCACGTCATAGGCTATTGTTTGCTGAAGTAATTTGTTCAGGTACTTGGTTTCAGTCCCCTTGAAAAAAGTACTCACGTATTCAACGGCTTCGATGCCATATTCCCTTTGGGCGATGGCCGGGAAGTCGAGGTGGCTCATTTCCCCGTTAAACAAGGAACGGTGCAGTGACCACTCTGCTAGCGAAATCTTGAAGAATAACTTGTTCATATCGCATCCATTTAAAAATGCAGTATTTGCTAAAGCAAAAGACAAACCCAAGGTACCCCATGAGCTGTCCCGGATAAATTTTCTCCTGCTTATCATTTTTTACAAAATAAAAAAGCCCCGCGAAATCGCGAGGCATATATTTAATTATTCCAATTCTTTAATTTTGATACCGCGGTACCAGACATCATCGCCATGGTCTTGCAAACCAATATGGCCTTCTTCGGCTGGTTCAACAAACCAGGGGTATTCAGCAAATTTACTGTTTTCCACCATATCTTTCCAATCCTTGGTCCATAGATGGTATTCAACAACTTTTTGCCCGTTTAACCAATGTTGAACAGTACCCTTGTAGACCAGCAATTTAACCTGGTTCCATTCCCCGTATGGTTTCACGGCATCAATAGGCTCGGGGGGGATCAGATCATAAAGCGCACCGGCTGAATGAAGTGGTTCCTGCCCATTAGGATGGTTCTCGTTGTCGAGCACTTGCATCTCGGGAGAAGATTTCCAAACAGGTTCATCGGGAATTTCCTGGGAAAGGTAAAAAATACCACTGTTCCCGCCCTTGGAAATTTTCCATTGCAATGCAAGCTCGAACCATTTAAATTTTTCCCTGGTAATGATATCACCGCCTTTTCCACCGGCTTCGCCTTTACCTGAGCCAATGCAGCGAATGGTACCATCCTCTACCTTCCATCCTTGTTCAGGGAATTTTTCATTATTGTACCCCTTGAAATGTTTAACAGGGGCTTCCCCGTCAAACAACAACCGCCATCCCTCGGCCTTTTCTGCCGGGGTAAGGGTATTGGGTTCAGCCATTTCCGCTGTTTTTTCTTCTTTTACTTCTTCAGCGGCGCCTTCTTTTTGTTCCCCTCCACTTTTGCAGGAAAACGCGAAGATCAAAATACTTATCATGACAAAAATTGGGAAAACATTCATTTTCTTTTTCATAGGACTATCTATTTTAGGGTTTTACATTAAACATTACCGGGCATTTTTGGCAAATTCCAACCAAGCCTGTAGGGTTTGTTAATTAAGTTCGCGGCAAACTCCTGGGCATTGATCGGGTCAGTATACTTAGTTTTAAACTTGGGATCACCATCTACCACTTTAAAATCATCCGAAGTAACTATTTTAATAGTATCAGAATCAGAGATATTAGTAAATTTCATGGCTTGGCCATTCCATTCCAGTATTCGCTTAAGGTCTTGTAAGCGAGTGGCATTCACGCCCATAACTACCATCTCGTTCAAAGGCCCTGCATAGTCAAAATTAGCACTGGGCAAGGTATCTTTTTCAACGGATTTTTCATATCCATCTTTACATGCCCTCACGAAATCCATTTCATGGCTTAACTCTATCCTTCGAAGGGATTTGGGCACGTCGGGTTCACCGCCTTTACCTATTATCCAGGGGTGTTTGGCGTACACGCCGCACATGAGCTTGCCCTTGGAGCCGACGAAAAGGCATCCGCCACCGCCATCTTTGCCCATTTGAACATTGGCGGGCAATTCTTCCGGGCGGGGTGGCAACAAGCCACCGTCCAGCCATACAACTTTTACCTCGGGCATGCCTACCTTGTCGAGTGATTTCCGTTCAGGGAATACATATTCAACCCGTTCGGCCACCGGGGGGCTCTCGGTATTGATAAGGGTTGATGAACCCTGTACTTTTGTAGGATATTGCAGTTTTAATGCCTTGAACACGGGGTCGATGATATGGCAGGCCATATCACCCAGGGCGCCCGTACCAAAATCCCACCAACCACGGAAATTCCATGGCGTGTATATTTCGTGATAGGGCCTCTCGGGAGCCGGGCCGAGGAACAAGTCCCAATTCATGGTTTCCGGGACAGGCATGGATTCATTTGGCCTTTCCAACCCTTGTGGCCATATTGGCCGGTTGGTCCAGGTGTAAACTTCTTCTACCTCGCCGATTTGGCCGTCCCAAATCCATTCACATATCTGACGAATGCCTTCTCCAGAGTTACCCTGGTTTCCCATTTGGGTCACCACCTTGTTTTTATGGGCCAGCTTGGTAAGCAACCTTGATTCGTAAACGGTAAGGGTAAGGGGTTTTTGCACGTACACGTGCTTGCCAAGTTCCATGGCATGCGCGGAGACAATCGCGTGGGTATGATCAGCCGTGGCCACTACCACTGCATCAATATCCTTGTTCATTTTATCCAGCATCACGCGCCAGTCCCAGAATTTTTTAGCTTTCGGGTAGTCATCAAAACATCTTTGCGCGTATTTCCAATCTACATCGCATAAGGCCACGATATTTTCAGAATTCATGTTACGCAGGTTGGCACGGCCCATACCGCCAACGCCCACGCCAGCAATATTGAGTTTATCACTGGGGGCTTTGTGCCCCAGGCCACTGATCACGTGGCTGGGCAAAATAGTAATCCCGGCAGCCGTAGCAGCCGTGTTGCCCAGGAATTTTCGCCTGGAAATCCTGGAACTTTCCTTGGTATTATACATAATGTATCGGTTTTAGTGAGTTAAATAAATAAGCATTATCAATAAAAAAATTACCCGCAATTTAAAAAATCAAAACATCATTGTCAACTTAAAAGCAATAAATCCTCAACATTACACGATTTTTTGATTTTCGTCGTCCCAGTATACCTTCCGGTTTTCCCGGTACGCGATGGTTGCCATGTGTGCCGTGATGGCCTCTTGAAAGCCCTGGTCTACATTGCAACTGGGTTGCTTGTTTTCCCTGATACCGTCAATCCATTCTTTCACGTGAAGATGGGTGGTATCAACCCTTCTTCCACCCCGGTAGGTGTATAATAACCCCCTACCGGCAAAGTATTGTTCAGTGGCCGAGGTCACGGCATCAACCCCTTTTTTACCTGGGGTATAAGAGTATATAGGAAGACTGGGGTCAATGATGCCCCTTTTTATTTTTTCTTGATACCTTGTTGAGTTGGGATCCGCGAAGATTTTCATGGTATGGCCAAGTTCCATGTGGGCATCGTGGCCCATGATTACTTTCCCGCGGTACCTGTCACTGGCCAGGGTAGCACTGTACATCAAAGCCAAATCCCTGTCGGGGTACTCGTAAACCGCGTGGTACACGTCTGGTACCGTGCGGCCATCCTGGTAATAATAAATACCCCCGGAAGAAACGGCAGAATTTGGAATGCCCAGGTCAAGAATTTGATTGATCGCGTCATACTCGTGTGTCAACAAGTCGCCGCCCAGGCCCGTTCCATAATCCCACCAGCAGCGCCACCTGAAAAAGCGCTCAAGGCTAAAGGGGTGAAATGGCGCAGGGCCAAGAAATTGTTTCCAGTCGATGGTGCGCGGGCTGGCCTCGGGATGGATATCGTAAACCCAGGCCCCGTTAGCAGAATTTCGGTTAGTGCATATTTCAATCAAGGTAATCTTTCCAAGC
>CAZKIR010000271.1:992-5832 GCA_964552835.1 uncultured Bacteroidales bacterium | reverse complement strand
CCTGGAAGAACGTTTTTTTCTTAGCCTTAAAATGATCGCTGTGCTGCGGCTTATGATGAAAGATATAAATATCGCGGCGGCCACCGCCTTGCAAGCGATTGACCCAATTGGCCGCGAAAAGGCCATAAAAGCAGGGGCTAACGTGATAATGCCAAATATCACACCAGGACAGTTCAGGGATTCGTATAAATTATATAATAACAAGCCTTGCACGGACGAGTCATATGAAGATTGCAATAATTGCCTTGAAGTTAGGATTGGCATGGCAAACCACGAGATTGGTTACAATGAATGGGGCGATTCGCCACATTTTTTCAAGAGGGTCTACAATACAAAATAGTACTTCGTGTAAAGCCTGTCGAATTTTTATTTTATGTTCTTATAGATTCATTACCTTTGCCCTTTTAGATTATAAATTATGATAAAGTATTCCCTATTTATATCTTGTGTTGTTTTGTTCAGTTCTTGCTTTAGTGTTAGTAATTTGATAAAGGAAGGCGAGTATAAGGCCGCCGACGAATATTGCCGCACTTTACCGGATGGGCAAAGAGAAACTTGCTTCGAAAAAATCGCGGATGCCTATTTTGATATGGAAAAGTATGACGAAGCTGTTGAATATTATGAATTTGCCTTGAAACCATACGAGGGGTACAAGAAGGCTGCTATTCGCTATCTCGTGAAAGGGGAATTGGAAAAGGGGACACGATATTGTGAAAAAGTAAGCATTAAAAGTATTGAAGAAGAAAAAGCCTGTTACTGGGATGCCGCCGAAATTGCCAAAAGCAAGGCCTTAAACGCATATGGGAACGGCGAGGGCCAAAAAGCAGCAGTATATTTTGAATCCACGGCCTACTGCTATAAACAAATTGATAAATTAGACAATAGCCAAGAATTTTATTTAAAAGCGGCTAAATTGTATATGTACCAGTTGGCTGAATTGAAAAATGAATCGAAACAAGACAAAGAAAACGTGATGCAAAATATCCGACAATTCGAGAATAACCAGCCAAACACCCGTGATCAATCGGGAAACGGGGTGGAAGACCAATACGAGCGGGGGATGCGATTGTTCGAGGATATTGCTGCTCAATCATCCCAAGGGTATGATCCGGAGACCTATTCCAAAATAGTTAAATTGCAGGAAAAGTTGGATCATTGCCTTGGTGAAGCGGTATTCATCTCGAAAAGGCTGGGAGATGATAGAAACACCAGGGATATACGTAATAATATGGCCTTTAAAATGTTGTGTATAAATGTCAGGAATTTTTAATTTCCAGAAAAAAACAATATAAGCTTTAGGCTGTTTAATTGAAATATAAATAACCGGAAGAATAAAAAATAAACTTTGTTTTCATGCTTGATACATTATTTAACCACAAATCGATAAGGAAATACAAGGAAAAGCCTATCCCGCAGGACATGTTAACAAAAGTTCTGGGGGCCGGGGCCAGGGCTTCCAACACGGGCAACATGCAAGTGTATAGCATGATCGTTAGCCGCGATCAAGAAACGCGCGAAAAATTATGGGAAGCCCATTTTAAACAAGATATGGTTAAAACGGCCCCCGTTACCATCACTTTTTGTGCCGATTTAAACCGTTTTCACAAGTGGTGCAACTTGCGGGCCGCGAAACCCGGCTATGATAATTTTCTTTGGTTCATGAACGGTGCCATCGACGCTATCCTTGCCTCGCAGAATGTTTCCCTGGCTGCCGAGGCATACGGATTGGGTATTTGTTATCTTGGCACCACGACTTACATGGCCGGTAAAATTATTGAAATCCTGGATATTCCCGAGCTAGTCGTACCGGTTACTTCTATTGTCATGGGATATCCCGACGAGGAACCCGGGCTGGCCGACAGGCTTCCACTTGAAGGGGTCGTGCACCAGGATACATATATCGATTACTTTCCCGACGAGATCAATGAAATTTATGATGAAAAAGAAAAATCGGAATTGACCAAAGAATTATTGAAAATAAACAATAAAGAAACCCTTGCCCAGGTTTTTACTGAAAACAGGTATACCAAGAAGGATAATGAAATGTTTTCTAAAAAATACCTTGAAGTGGTCAAAAAACAAGGTTTTAAGATGTAGCACCTGGCCCGGGCCATTTTTATGCGCGTTTTTATTTTCGTTTTTGTTGCCCGCTGCCCTCCTTTGCCAAGAGGATAACCTTTTTTTTGTTCCCGTCGGGAAAGAGAAAAAATGGGCAAACGGGTTTTATTGCCCCGGTTATGATCCTTTACTTTCATCTTTGTTGGTACCTTTTTTAAAGAAAAAGCGGGAGGTTGGTTACCTGGAAGCTGTAATCATGCCTGTTGACACCTTAAAGGATACAACCATATATTATTATAAAGGAAAACAACTGGCTTGGTCAAAGATTACAAGTGGAAATATCCCGGCAGGCATCTTTAATGAGATTGGGGTACAGTTAAACGATTTTATAAGGGAGCCGGTTAATTACCAGGACATCGAACAAGGCCTCCAGAAAATCGCGTGGTATTACGCGAACCAGGGCTATCCTTTTGCTACCGTGTGGTTAGACAGCCTCAGGTTAAAGGATAACTTTATTTCGGCATCTATCTACCTTGAAAAAAATCCTTATTACATTTATGATTCCCTGGTTGTTAAATCAGAAAGAAAATTGATTTCCCACAAATTCTTAAAAAAATACCTTGGCATAACCCCCGGCTTGCCCTACCAGGAAAAGACCACACGTGAAGTTAGCAAGAAAATAGCTGATTTGCAATTTATTGATGAAATCCGTTCCCATGATATCGAGTTCACTAAAAACAAGGTCAATTTATATACTTATCTTGAAAAACGGCCAGCAAATCAAATTGATGGAATAATTGGTTTTCAGCCTAATGACAAAACTTCTGGAAAGCTTGTCCTTACCGGGAAATTGGATTTATTGCTCCAAAATTCATTTCACCAGGGCGAGGAAATAGCATTAAACTGGGAAAGACTGGAAACTTATAGTCAACGGTTATACAGTCTTTTCGCTTACCCATACTTGTTCGGGACCTCCTTTGGCATAGATGCAAGTTTTGAGCTATACCGGCAGGATTCTTCATACCTAACACTTGATGCCAGGCTTGGAACTCGGTACCAGTTGAGAAACAACCATTTCCTGAAGCTGGCTTATAGACGAAAAAGTTCGTCCCTTGTTCTTTACCCGGGCGCAAATGGACAATCATATCAAGATATCCAGGCAAGCTTGGTTGAAATGGCCTATTTAATGGAAAGGTTTGATAACAGGATCAGCCCTTTCCAAGGTTTCAGGCTTCAATGGAGTTTTTCGGCCGGGAGCAAAGAGGTTGGTGACAGGGAGAGTTATTTACATACCGAGGGGGTTTTGTCAGCTTCTGCCCACGTGCCAATCGCCGGGCCTTTTGGCATAAAAATCAAAAACCAAACGGCTTGGATGTGGTCCGAGAAGCTCTACAAGAACGAGTTGTTTCGCCTGGGCGGCCTTAAAACACTACGTGGGCATGATGAAAACAGCATGTACGCCTCGGGTTTTAGTATATTGAATGTTGAACCGCACCTCGTTATCCCGGGAGAATCCACGGCTTTTCTTTTTTATGACGTGGGCTACCAGGAGAGGCCATCCCTTGGTCATTACCTGGTGGATTGGCCCATGGGCCTCGGGGCCGGTATTAACCTGAAGACTAATTCCGGGATATTTTCTTTTGTTTATGCCCTGGGAAGACGGCTTGGAAACCCTATTGAATTTAAGGTAGCAAAAATTCACGTGGGGTATGTTAACCGCTTTTAACCCTAATTTTCCAAACCCGGGGTAAAAAAGAATTTAATATGTGCGGGATTTAAAAAATTAATATGTAATTTAGCTAATTATAATTGTAAAATTTAACCAAACAGTAATTATGAAATTAAAAAACGTATTTTTAGCTATTGCCGGGTTTTCAATGCTAGTTGCGGCTTGTCAGCAAGGCGGTGGTGACATGAACAAGAAAATGGAAACTGAAGCCGACACGGTTAGTTATGCCCTGGGTATTTCTATCGGGACCAATATCCGCGGTCAATTTGATGACGTTGATGCTGCCCTTATCGCCAAAGGTATACAAGACGTGTACGAGGATCAAACTGAATTGGATCAAGACGAAGCTAACCAGTTTTTGAACGAGTATATGCAAGCAGCCAGGCAAGTAAAGATGGAAGATAACCTTGAAAAAGGACAAGCCTTCCTGGAAGAAAACAAGGAAAAAAGTGATGTCCAGGTAACCGAGAGCGGTTTGCAATACAAGGTGCTTGAACAAGGCGATGGCCCCTCGCCGGCTGCCACTGATAAGGTGACCGTTCATTATGAAGGCACGTTGATTGACGGTACGGTTTTCGATAGTTCCCTTGAGCGGGGGCAACCTGCTACTTTTCAGGTTAATCGCGTGATAAAAGGTTGGGGCGAAGCCTTGCAGATGATGAAAGTGGGCGGTAAATGGAAATTGTTTATCCCACCCGGTTTAGGTTATGGAGAACGTGGCGCGGGACAAAAAATTGGCCCGAACCAGGTATTAATTTTTGAAGTGGAATTAATATCAATTGGTGAGCCAGAGAAAGAAACACCATAATTTTAATTATTTGCCATATAAAAAAGGGGCAGTCTTTTTATTTTCAAGACAGCCCTTTTTTTATGGGTTGAGGATGTAACTAGCCTGTAAGAAAACCTAGTGTTTTTGGAATCGGCTTTTTCATATAGCCACTTATTTAAAATCAACTTGTAATTTATTGGCGATTTCCATAAGTTCCAACTTAATGGCGGGAATAAGCTCAATCCCTTGTTTCGATATCCGTTCTTCGTTTTCCCTTTCAATAT
>CAZKIR010000271.1:539-982 GCA_964552835.1 uncultured Bacteroidales bacterium | reverse complement strand
CACCGGGGATCAATACTTTTGGTTGGCCTTTAGCGCTCTTGGCACTCCTGAAAGTGTCGATCCATTCGTCCATTTTTGCCTTGAAATGCTCCTTTGGTTGAAACGCGTCGATCCGCGTTGCCCCGAAAAAATGGCCTGTGCCTTCACCTACTTTTTTATCAAGCACGGGCAAGTAAGCCACGGAAGGGGGCACGAACGGTCCGAAATTGGCCCCCGAGAAAACCGCGGAGAAAATGTCTACAACGGCGCTCATGCAATAACCCTTGTGGCTTCCGTGTGCGTAATCCCCGCCAAGGGTAAGCATGGAGCCTCCTTGTTTTAAAATATCCGGGTCGTCCGAGGAATTTCCCTCGCTATCTTGCACGTAACCAAAGTGCACGTTCTCTCCTTTTTTCGATGCAACGGCCAGTTTTCCACGGGCAATGGGGGTTGTTGAGAAATCC
>CAZKIR010000271.1:0-529 GCA_964552835.1 uncultured Bacteroidales bacterium | reverse complement strand
ACAAAAGGTGGGTGCTTGGCAGCCGGTACGGCCACGGCAATGGGGTTGGTGCCGAGCATGCGGCTCACGCTAAAAGTTGGGGCTACCAAAGGGTTCGCGTTGGTCATGGCCATGCCTACCATATCATGTTCCAACGCCATCATGGCATAATACCCGGCTATCCCAAAATGGTTCGAGTTCCTTGTTGATACCCAACCGCTTCCAACTTCCCGGGCTTTTTCAATAGCTACTTGCATTGAATAAGATGCAGCTATCATGCCAATGGCCCCATCACCGTCAATCACGGCCGTGCTGGGTGTTTCGTGTGCCACTTTTACTTTAGGTTTCGTGTTCACGCGGTTTGCCTCCCATAATTGGTAATAGTCTTTTACCCGTAGCATCCCGTGCGAGGACAGCCCCCTTAGCTCGGCAGCCAAAAATACTTTTGCTGCTGTTTCGGCATCTTTTTCGGGACAGCCCATCTTGGTAAAAATTTTCATGGAAAAATCTAGCAAATAATCGTAAGTGTACATGATGGTTGTTTTAGATT
>CAZKIR010000270.1:3103-5866 GCA_964552835.1 uncultured Bacteroidales bacterium | reverse complement strand
CGGGGCAATATCATGTATCCATCCAGCTTAGCCTGGATGGATTTTCTTTTTGTGTCCTGAACATCACCACGGCCAAGTACATTGGTTACCGGCATTATGCCATCCAGCCAAACCTGTTGTATGATAAATATATTGAGCAAGTTGAAGAAATCTTAACAAATGATGATTTTCTGCAGCACTCCTTTAAATCCGTGTATGCCCTTTTCGTGAACCGGAAAGTTAGCCTGATCCCGGCCATTTTTTTTCAAGCCCAAAAAATACGGGACCTCTACGAACAAAACCACCAGCTTGAACCCCTTGACGAATTACACTACCGTACCGTCGGCACTTCTGAAGTCATGAGCATCTTCGCCATTGACAACCAGTTGGCCAACCTGTTGATCAAGCACCTGGAAAGGGTTCGGTTTTACCACCAGGCCTTGCCCGGGATTGAAAATGGCCTGGCCGCGTCAAAAAGCACCTCAAAAGATATCCTGCTAATTGATGTGCATTATCGCTTTTTCGACTTGGCCTGGTTTCAACAGGGTAGGGTAAAAATGTATAATTCATTTTATTGTAAAGAACGCGAAGATATCCTCTATTATTGCTTGCAACTCGTCCAGGAAAATGAAATGGATACCGGGAAGGCCATCCTGAATGTTTCAGGTAACGTGGAACAAGAAAAATTTAACAAGCTTTTTAGCCCTTATTTTAAACTTATAGAGTACCGGCAAGGCTGCTCAAAATTCGTGTATAGTTACCGTTTGAAAGAAATACCGCCCCACCAGCTCGCCAACCTATATTACCTGTATTCTTGCGAATCATAGCCGGAAAATACCGGGGAAGGCCTATCCGGCCACCCAAGCAACTGAAAGCCCGCCCTACCACCGACCTGGCCCGGGAAAGCTTGTTTAATATCCTGAACAACCTGATTGATTTTGAAAGCGCCCGGTTTTTGGATTTGTTTGCCGGCACGGGGGCTATCAGTTTCGAGATGGCTTCGCGGGGCTGCACTGACATCACGGCCGTGGAAAAAAACTTCAAACAAGCCCGGTTTATCGAGAAGGTGTCCCAGGACTTGAACATGCAAGGTTTCCGGGTGGTCAAGGGGGATGTTTTCCAATTTCTTGAAAAGGAGCATGGAACATACAACTTGATTTTCGCGGATCCCCCATACGATCTTGAAGACCTGGATAAAATGCCTGAGCATATAATGCAGCAGAACATCCTGGCCGATAAAGGTTGGTTTATATTAGAACATGGCAAAACAAACCAGTTTGCCCAACACACTTGCTTCGAGATGTTAAAACGCTATGGTAGCGTGCATTTTAGTTTTTTTTGTAAAAAACCGGAATAAAGAAAAAAGATTTTTTTATTTGAATTTTGGTAGGAATAAAAATAAAACTATTTTTGCATCGCCTTTACGGGAAAAAGGCAACAGTTCTTGAAAATGCGGGGAATTGACAAGGAAAAGGAAGGAAAAATATGGCTTTTTCAAAAAATTTCATATCTTCGCATACCCATTAAAAATGGTCTGGTAGTTCAGTTTGGTTAGAATGCCGGCCTGTCACGCCGGAGGTCGCGGGTTCGAGTCCCGTCCAGACCGCCCATGTAAAACGCAATCATTTTAAATATAAAGTGGTTGCGTTTTTTATTGCCCCTGGGGGGCAAATAAGGGGCCAACATGTATTTTTCGTAAAAATTACTCGTTCCCGCCCCGCCTTTATGTATTAATTCATTGATCCTGTTATTTACGTGTATTATAATAAATTACGTTTATGTAATAACTTGTGGGGGTAATATTTATAAATATTCCTGTTTCTCTGGTTGTATAGGCCTTATAGGCCAAACGGCGCGAAAAGAAAAATGCCAAGGAACAGTTCAAGGCTCGGGATCAGGGCATGCTATAGCGAAGGATTCGCGACACCTTTTTTTCTCCACTTGCCCGTGCGGTAATACAGGTATGATAACAAGGCCCCCGAACACCAGGATATGGGGCTGGCATACCACACGCCGGTTTCCCCGAACGGGCCCGAGAGCAAATAGGCAGCCGGGACACGGATGACCCATAGCGACAGCAAGGTCAGGAACATGGGCACCAGCGTGTCACCAGCTCCCCGCAGCACCCCGCTAATCATCAATAAAAAGGTCAACAGCATGTAGGATGCGCCCACGATCAAGAGATATTCCTTGCCCACCTCTACCACGGCCACTTCGCCCGTGAAAAGGCCCATGAGGGATTCCCTGAAAAGAATGATCAAGGCAGACAAGACAAGTGTAATAAGAAATGAAATGATCATGGTAGCTTGTAAACCGCTTTTCACGCGCTCTGTTTTCCGGGCACCGATATTTTGTCCCACGAAGGTGGACAAGGCAGCAGAAAGGTTCATGGCCGGCATGATGGCCAGGCTGTCTACCCTTAACGCGGCCGAGTACGCGGCAGCCACGTTCGTGCCAAAGGTGTTCACGATGCCCCACAAGGCCGATAGCCCCAGGGCCATGATCGTGTTTTGCAAGCCAGAAGGAAAACCCACCCGAAAACTCTTCCTGAATATTTCCTTATCAAACCGCAACAAACCCTTGAGATGGAAACGGATGATCTCGTGGGTCTTGTTCAGGTACACGATGGCCGTTATAAACGCCCCGGCCTGCGAGAGGATGGTAGCATAAGCTGCCCCGGCAATCCCGAAATCCAAGGCCACGATAAACAAGAAATCAAAACCAATGTTAAACAAGGTGGCAATGATCAAGAAATACAAGGGGGTTTTGGAATCGCCCAGCCCC
>CAZKIR010000270.1:0-3093 GCA_964552835.1 uncultured Bacteroidales bacterium | reverse complement strand
CCAGCCCCCTGAGCACGGCACTTGTGCCGTTGAACCCGAAGAACACGAGGAGCCCGCCCAGGTATATGTTCAGGTAGGTTTTGGCCTCGGGGATTATGTTCCCGGGCAACTGGATCAATCGAAATATATCCTCGCTGAAATAGATTCCCAAAACAGTGACCACGATCGACATCGAGAAAAGGAAAATATAAATGGTATCTATCGCCTTGCGCACGTTATCATATTGTTTTGCCCCAAAAAACTGCGATATCACGATGGTACCCCCGCTGGCAATGCCTATGATCAATGAAATAAGTGAAAACAAGATCGGAAAAGATGCCCCCACTGCTGCCAGTGCTTCCTTGCCCAGGTAATTGCCCACGATAATGCTGTCGACAATGTTGTACATTTGCTGGAAAAGGTTGCCGAGCAACATGGGCGCGGCAAAATTCAGGATCAGGCGCCCTTCTTTCCCAATGGTCAGGTCTTTCATGCGAGGGTTCAGGGTTTTTTCCGTTTCATGGCCGAGTGGATTTTTTCCAGGGCTTCTTGTATTTTGGCCCGGGGACAGGCAATGTTCATCCGTTGGTAGTTATCCCCGCCTTGTCCAAATACCGGGCCATCGTTTAGGCCAACTTTCGCTTCATGAACGAAAAAATTTTTTAACCCTGTTTTATCCAGTCTTAGCCTGGAGCAATCCAGCCACAGAAGGTAGGTGGCTTCTGGCATGGAAAAGCGTATTTCTGGCAGGTGGTTTTGCAGGAAGCCTTCCACCAGCAAGATGTTTTCCCACAAGTACGCGAGCAGGTCTTCTAACCATTCCTCCCCTCGCGTGTAGGCGGCTTCCAGGACAAAGTTTCCAAACACGTTGCCCCCGCCCACGTGTACGTTGCGTAAAGCGCGTTCATACAACAACTTGTGACTTTTGTTCGGGATGATCAAGGCAGAAGTGGAAAGCCCGGCCAGGTTAAACGTTTTGCTCGGGGCTATCGCGGTAATGGTATGATTGGCTATGTCTTCCGAAAGGCTGGACAGGGGAACATGCTTTGCCCCGGGGTGAATAATATCTGAATGGATCTCATCGGAAACCATGAGGATATCGTGTGCCAGGCAAATGCTTGCCAGGCGTTTCAGTTCTTCTTTGGTCCAAACCCGGCCTACCGGGTTGTGGGGGCTACAAAGAAAAATCATTTTGGCTCCCTCGCGGGCTTTTTGTTCCAGGTCGTCAAAATCTATCTTGTATCTTCCATCTTCATTGATCAAGGGGTTGTAGGCAATTTTTCGGCCGTTGCCCTTGATGGTGGTAAAAAAGGGGTAATATACAGGGGGCTGCACGATGATGGTATCGCCGGGCCTGGTAAACCAGAGCGTAAGCAAGGCCAATGCCGGCACCACGCCCGGGCTAAAGGATATCCATTCTTTTTGTATTGGCCACTGGTGCCGTTTTTGCATCCAATTCACGATAGAGGTATAAAAACCTTCTTGCTTTATCGTGTACCCGTATACCGGGTGATTGGCCCGTTCTTGTATGGCTTCGGTTACGCACGGGGGCGCGGCAAAATCCATATCGGCAACCCACATGGGTTGTATATCAGTTGCCCCGAAATATTCCCCCAGTATGTCGTATTTTACTGAACTCGTGTTTTTTCGTTCGATAATTTCATCAAATGAATAGGCCATCGCGTAAAAATTTGGATAAAAAAAAAGGGCCCGTGAAAGCCCTTATTTAAGTTGTTTAATGAAACGAAAAATTATAGGGTATAGCTTACCAGCTTAAAGGGTACTTCAACAATAGATGAATAATCTTCGCCTGCTTCTTCCATGTCCTCGTCGTCTTCCGCGTAATACCAGTGGATTTCTACCTTGTTTCCTTCCGCGTGGAGCTTGTCAAATTTTTTCAGGATTTCAAAAATCATTTTGGAAGAGGCTGTATTGTAATAATCCATCTTGAAGACCACTTTGGTCTCTTCATTAGGATCCTTGCTGTACTCGTCTATCCAATCCATAACTTGGGTATAAAATACCTGCACGTTTTCTGGAAGGCTGTTACCTGAAATTTCTATAACATTGTCTTGTTTGTCCAAAACAACTTTGGGTGTTTGGTTTGTGCCTTCAATATTAATGGTATCCATAGAATTATGTTTTAATAATTTCCTTGCTAATTTAAATAAAAATATTTAAATCCCGAAATTTTTATCATGATTTACGGTTATTTGCTTGTCTGCTTCATGGATTTACTGGTTTCAGGTTCTTTTTGGCCAACCATCCAAACAATGCCGTAGAGAAAAAAGTAAATGAACTATAGATAATGGCCACTAATGCAATGTTTGAACTGCCCAACAAGGATTCGGCCACGAAAATGGCCATCGCGCTATTTTGAAGGCCCACCTCGATGGCGATGGTAAACTGATTCCTTTTTCCCAGTTTCACGCCCCTGGAAATAATAATCCCCAGGCTCATGGCCAGGAAGTTAAGCAACAAGGCATAAGGAAAAAGGCCTAATGAATCCTTGATGGTGCTGCCCCCTTCCCGCTGGTGCTCAAGAAAGATGACCCCGGCAAAAACAAGCGCCAACAACACGGGCAATAATATCCTCAGGGGCCTTTCCAGGTTATCAGCGAGCCTGGTCCGCTTGGAGCGTATATAAACACCCAGGGCGGCCGGTATTACCGTTATGGAAAAAATTTGAAAAATGGTTTTTAATAAAGGCAGGTGGATGATTTCCGATTCACCCATGAAAGTGATCAGCCCAAGGTTTACGATAAGGGGAAGGCTAAACTGGATAAACAAGCTATTGACGGCCGTGAGGGAGATGGACAAGGCCACGTTCCCCTTTAACAAGTAAGTTACCAGGTTTGAAGTGGCGCCCCCGGGGCACGCCGATATCAATACTAAACCCACCTGGTAGTAGGACGGGAGGTTGCTGATGGAAGCAATGGTAAAAGCCAATACCGGTAGAAGAAGGATTTGGCAACAAAGCCCCGTGATAATGCCCTTGGGAAATAAAAAGATATATTTAAAATCTTTTTTCTCGAGAGACAAGCCCATCCCTAGTGTAGTAATGGCCAAGGTGGCCGGGAGGATAAAATCTGAAAATATGGTGGTGTTCATCTT
>CAZKIR010000269.1:4312-5873 GCA_964552835.1 uncultured Bacteroidales bacterium | reverse complement strand
TTAAAGCTGGTGAAAGGCACCCCGGGCATCTCGGCACAAAAACTAGCGCACAAGATGGTGAACATGGCCTATAAAAATGATGGCTATCATGCCAAAGACGATACCAGTTGTGCCTCTGTTTATTTTCGAAAGCCCCGGGAATTGTTAATTTGTACCGGTCCGCCTTACGAGGAAGAAAACGATAAAAAATTGGCCAAGAAAGTGGAAAGTTTCCAGGGCAAAAAAATCTTGTGTGGCGCCACCACGGCCGATATCATTGCACGGGAGCTGGAACTGGAAATGGAAGACAGTTTTCAATTTATTGACGAGGAATTGCCCCCCGTGTCGTTTATGCCTGGCATCGACCTGGTTACCGAGGGCATCCTGACCCTGAGCAAGGTCAATAATATCTTGAAAAATTTTAGCAAGAATACCAGCCTGGGCAATGGGCCCGCGGATAAGATCGTGAAGTATATCCGCGAAAGCGATCATATCCATTTTATTATCGGTACCCGCATTAACATTGCCCACCAGGACCCGAACCTGCCCGTTGACCTGGAAATACGCCGCACGGTGGTGAAAAGGATTGCCCGTTTGTTGGAGGATAAGTTTTTGAAAGAGGTCAGCCTGGAGTATATCTAGTTTTCTAATAGTCGCTATTTAAGAAAAATTTTTGTTTTTAGGTAAAATCATCTTCAGAAAGCCATGTTATTAGAAAAAAACAAGTTATAACGTATCATTCGTGAGCATAAAATCACCTCTTTCAAGGAAAAGGACGAGGATGAACTCGTGAATATTTTCTACGAGGCGTTTTCAGAGGCAGGCAACGTGCAGGAGGAAAGGATGGCCACCAAGGACGATATCAAGTTGCTTATGCAGATGATGGACACGCGTTTTGAAGCAGTGGAGAGGCGCTTTGAAGCAGTAGACAAACGCTTTGAAGACATGTACAGGTATATGGACAAACGTTTTGAAGTGGTTGATAAAAGATTCGAGGCAGTAGACAGGCGTTTTGAAGAAATGAACAAGCGGCTTTCCAGGGTTCTTACCTTGATGAATTTAGGTTTCGGTATTCTTATCCTGCTTATCGTTTTATTCAAATTTCTGAATTAGTGGTAATTGATGTGAAAGGGACCATTCATCGGGTATTTTTGCTAATTTGTCAATTGATTTAGACTGATGAATGGGTTTGTTGATAGCTCGTTTTTTGAGTTTTTCTTCTTTTTCTGTAGCTATTGCATTCCTATTTGGGGGCAAGGCAAAACTACCAATAAACAACCCGACTATAGAAATTCAAGGGCGAATTAGTAATTATCGAGATACAAAATGAAAACGAGTACGATTATTTTCACCGAATGGCTTACGTAACTTCTAAGGTGATAACTGAAGACATTTCGGTTGGAGAACCATATAAAAACATTAAAAAAGTTTATTCGATTAATATAGTGTATTTTGACTTTGGACAGGGAGAAGATTATGTTTATCATGGTAAGACAGATTTTATTGGGATACATAAAGCTGACAAAATGGCTTATATAGGTTTGGGAATGGTATTTGCTTTTCTATTATTACATTGTAGAAT
>CAZKIR010000269.1:0-4302 GCA_964552835.1 uncultured Bacteroidales bacterium | reverse complement strand
AAAAAAAATATGGTTTTTAAAGAAATCGAGAAAAAATACAAGCAATTATACCGCTACATCCACGACAGGAGGTTATTAGATGCCCTTAACGAGTTGAAAAGTTTGATTGCTGAAAGTGGAAATGATTATTTCCAGGTACAACTTGAAAAACATTTCGAGACTTACCAGAATATCCTTCGTTTTTCGTTTACCGGCGTGGAAGATCCCGAGCGTGAAAAAATTTACACCCGCTTGCTCAGCAAGGTATCAGAATTGGCCGATCAGGTAAAGCAGGCCGTGTTGACCGATAAATCTGGCTTGAAAACATACAAGATGAAATGGTCCTTGGAACAAGAATCCCGCCGCGAGAAAGACCATAGCCTAAAAGGCGGCCATGACGTGATTTTTGATGCCGAGCTGCGCGAATTCATGGGCCACGCCGGCAAGGTGCATGAATCTGGTGATGACGGGGCCATGCCACGTGAGCTTCAAGATAAACTTTTCCGGATGATTTGGTTATGTGATACATTAAGCGAAAAAGAAAAAGGGCTTTTAAAGGAAGTGTCACAGGCCGAGTACATACCCTGGTACTTGAAAAGTTTTTTGGTGAGCGCGTTTACGCTTAGCCTGTTCAGGTGTTTCGACTTGCAAAAAGTGAACGTGCTGTTCGATTTTTTTAATCAAAAAGAAGAAGAAATTTGGCAACGGGCCCTTACCGGTTTGATCATCGGGTTGTATATCCATGACAACCGCTTGTCCATGTACCCTGAAGTGATTCACCGGCTAAAAATGATGGAGGACGACCCGGGGACACGAAAAAACGTGGAAGCCATCATCATCCAGTTTATCCGGTCGAAAGACACTAAACGCATAAGCAAACAATGGGAGGAAGAAATCCTGCCCGAGATGTTAAAAATGGCCCCGAAAATCCGGGAAAAACTTGACCTCGAGAACATCGTGAAAAACTCTTTTTTCGAGGAAAAAAACCCCGAGTGGGAGAAGTTTTTTGAAGATACCCCTAACTTGATGGACAAGTTGCAAGAGTTTTCGCAATTGCAAATGGAAGGGGGCGACGTGTTCATGAGCGCCTTTTCCCGGCTTAAGCATTTCCCGTTTTTTAGTCACATGGGCAACTGGTTGATGCCTTTTTACAAGCATAATCAAGAAGTAGCCGGGGTGTTTGATGGCGGGTCGGCCACCGTGAAACCCGGTTCTTTCGTGGATGCCCTGGCCAGTTCGCATTTCATGTGTAATTCCGACAAATATTCTTTTATCTTGAACCTGAAACATATCCCGGAGGCTCAAAAGGATCAGATGTTGGGCATGTTTGGAGCAGAGATAAAGGGAATGGAAGAAATTAGCAAGGAAGACAAATTGCTGGACGATTTCAAGAAAACCCAGGCTATTTATACCCAGTATTTTCAGGATTTGTACCGTTTTTTCAAGTTGCACCCGCTCAAGGGCGAATTTACCGATATCTTTGAGATGCCCCTGGACCTGAAAGGCACCCGCTTGTTCAATATTTTAATAGGTAACAAGAACGCCTTGCGGAAAATAGCGGAATTTTATTTTAGCAAGAATTATTTTGAAGAAGCACTGGATATCTATCTCGAGTTGGTTGGTCAAGGGGACGAGGGGGCAGAACTGTACGAGAAATCCGGTTATTGTTACCAGATGTTGAAAGATTACCAAAATGCCCTGGTGTATTATAAAAAAGCCGAGTTTTTTGACAAGAACAAGGCTTGGGTATTTAAGAAAATTGCCTTGTGCTATCGTTACCTGAACGATCACGGGAATGCCCTGGAATATTATCACCAGGCCGAGCAAATAGAGCCGGATAGCTTGTATATCCAAACATACATGGGCCACAGTTACCTGGAAAGAAAAGATTATGAAAATGCCTTGAAACATTATTTCAAGGTGGAATACCTGGCCCCTGAAAATGATAAAATCCAACGTCCGATTGCCTGGTGTTCTTTTATGAGCGATAAATACGAACAGGCGGCGAAATATTATCAAAAACTATTGGAAAAAGGCCCTCATTTTTATGATTTGATGAACCTGGGGCACGTGTACTGGTGCACGGCCCGGTTAAAAGCGGCTGTTTCTGCTTACAAGAAGGCCTTGGTTATTTCAGACAAGGACGTGGACATGTTTCACGCGGCATTCCAGGAAGACAAGGAGATTTTAATATCAAAAGGGCTGTCCCCGTTCGAAATTCCCTTGATGATAGACCACGTGCGACAAAAAGAATAAAAAAAAATCCCGCTGGGAACAGCGGGATTTTTTTTTATTCTTTTTGTCTATAAACTAAGCGCTTAGCCTAAAACTTTTACCAACATGTTGTTCAAATTTAAAAATTATCGTTTTTTTCAATAAGGAGCAGTTGCATGTAACTATTGGTTTTGCTGCAACAGCGACTCATTAATAGTTGCATGGTTTTTTTCCAGAAGGGCTTCAATTGTTAATTGTTAATTGAAAAGTAACTTGTAAGTTTATCCACATTTTGAATGGCCACATTCAGTACATATCAGGCAGCCTTCCTGGTATACCAGTGCTTCTGACTCGCAGTGGTCGCATTTTTTTCCTGGTTTGGCCTTGGTACCATCGGGTATGTATTTTTTCAAGGCCCTTTCCACCCCGTTTTTCCAGTTATTGATATTTACGCTGTCAAGCCGCAGGGAAGATACCAGGTTTACCACGTCGGGGATGGGCATGCCGTTCCGCAATACCCCTGAAATTAATTTCGCGTAGTTCCAGTATTCTTTGTCGAACATGTGGTGCAAACCGCCCACGATGTTTTTGTACCCGAATTTATCGGTATATTCAAAATCATATTGTGAACCGTCTTTTTCAGGATTTTTGGTTTTAATAATTTTTCCTTTTTTTATGGATTTCGGGATGGGCAGGAATTCTTCATCGGCCAACCCGGTGAATATTTCATAGGGTTTCCCATCTTTTATGCCCACGAAAGCGATCCATTCCTGGTCGTTGTTCTTGAACCGGATAACCTCCGCGTCCAATATCTTCGGGCGGCGTGGTTTGTCTTTGTTTTCAGCTGTTTTTTTCTCGTTGCCAATCAACACGCCCGAACGGGAGCCTTCGCGGTACACGGTAACCCCCTTGCAGCCGTTGTTCCAGGCTGCCACGTATAATTCGCCAACCAGTTTTTCCGTGGCTTTCTCTGGCAAGTTAATGGTAACGCTGATGGAATGGTCTACCCATTTTTGGATACGTCCTTGCATTTTTACTTTCGACACCCAATCCACGTCGTTTGAAGTGGCCTTGTAATAGGGCGATTTTTCAATAAGTTTTGAAAGCTGGTCGTCATCGTATTTTTTTACTTCGTCCACGTTGTAACCTTTCACTTCTAACCAGGTCATGAATTTATGGTGGAACACGTTATATTCTTCCCATGCATCGCCTATTTCATCGGTATAGGTCACGTTCACGTTTTTGTCATTGGGGTTAACTTTCCTGCGCCTTTTGTACACGGGCATGAACACGGGCTCGATGCCCGAGGTAGTTTGTGTCATTAGGCTGGTAGTACCGGTTGGGGCAATGGTAAGCAAGGCCAGGTTCCGGCGACCATATTTTTCCATCTCCGCGTACAATTCGGCAGCTTCTTTCTTGATTCTTTGGATAAAGGGATTGCTGGCTTCTTTTTTGGCTTCGTAAATGGTAAAGGGGCCTCTTTCCTTAGCCATGTTCACGGAAGACCTGTAGGCCTCCAGGGTAATGGTTTTGTGGATTTCTTCCGAGAAATCAATGGCGTTATCACATCCGTATGTTAGGTTCAGCCCGGCCAGCATATCGCCCTCGGCCGTGATGCCCACGCCCGTGCGCCTTCCTTCAACGGCTTTTTGCTTGATGTTTTCCCATAATTTTTTTTCCACCCATTTTATTTCTTCTTCTTCTGGATCATTATTGATTTTATCAAGGATGGCATCAATTTTTTCCAGTTCCAGGTCTATAATATCGTCCATGATGCGTTGCGCGTAACCAACATGTTCTTTGAACAAGTCCCAGTTAAAAGAAGCTTTATTTGAAAACGGTTCTTCTACATAGCTGTATAAATTTATGGCCAATAACCGGCAACTATCGTAAGGGCATAGCGGTATTTCACCACACGGGTTGGTTGAAACGGTTTTGTACCCGAGATCGCTGTAGCAATCGGGTATTGCCTCGGTTGAAATCGTGTCCCAGAACAAGATACCTGGTTCGGCCGATTTCCAGGCGTTATGCACGATTTTCTTCCAAAGCTCGCGGGCATTGATGGATTTCTTCATGTAAGGTTTAGCAGAGTCCACCGGGAATTGTTGA
>CAZKIR010000268.1:0-5893 GCA_964552835.1 uncultured Bacteroidales bacterium | reverse complement strand
CCAGGAGGGGGGCGATTTAACCCTCGCGGGAAAACCGGGTGCAACCGGAAAAGTAAATGGCGACAACTTTTGGTTGACAGGCGATATTTTGGAGGCCGATGCCAATGGCGGTGAACAGCAACTTGATGGTACTATGTATACCAATGGTATTAGCGGCACATTCAGCGGAACCATTTGGGTAACTTTTGATGGTGAAACGGCACTGAGCGACATTAGCCAGGCAAATTTTACATTGGAAAAAATGCCTTGATTCCTTTTTATGGCGGCTTTTTTGGAGCAAATAGCCACAAAATATTTAACACCCGGTTGGAGGTTTCCTAGGCTTGAACCGGGTGGCCTTTTTCTATGCAAAAACTGCTTGCCAGCCTTATCTCAATCGCGCCAAATAATTGTTAATGGCCTTTTTTACTTCTATATTTTCACTAAAAACGGGTAGTAATTCAAGGGCAGCCTCTTTGGCAAAACCGGGGGTGCCTTTTACAAAGTTAATGGCCGAAAATATAGCTTTTGTTGATAGCGGTTCATTGTATTCAAGCACATCAATAAAGTACGATTTTGAAAGGGTAGGGTGAGTAAGGAACAGTAAGCGGGCGATCCGGCTTTTTGTAATATCATGTTTTTCATACTCAAATAGTTCAGTAAGCGACTCAAAACTAAAGGATAACTCTCCGGGGTTATTTGCCAAATTTTCCATGACCCTTAACCGTAATTTGGTTTCAGGATACTGCATTAAGTCCATTAAATTACTTTCAAAGCCCTTCAACTGGAACTTAAATAACGTTGATAGTATCGTTTCCTGGATAACAATTTTTTCATGAGCGATTCGGCCAAACAGGAATTCTATTATTTCTGTATCATCGGGTTTTGCTGTCTGTGCCAATCTTATGATGCTTTGTTGCCTGATCTGAAACGAGATGCAGCTTTCGCTCATGGCCATATAGGCATTTCTGACCAGCTCTTTGTTTCTGAACGAATTAACTGCTTCAATATATTCCAGGCAGGCTTTATGTACATTAAGGTTGTGGTATTTGTTATTAAAATCAGTGGTTGACAGTGTTAAGGCCCAATCTAGTTGTTCCGTGTTTTTATAGTATTTAAGCATGGTGAGTATTATCCAGCTTTTTACCCAGTCAATATTTTTTGTGGCATTCAGTAGCTTTTTAGAAAATGCTTTGGTCATATACTTCTCGCTATCCAATTCTTTTATTTTGTTAAAAATCTGGAAGGAATTCAGATCCGCTTTAAGTTCCCCTGCAACATCTACCTTTAGTTTAACTTGCTGGAGTAGTTCATTAATTGCAGGAGGTTCAGCGCCACTAATATTTTGGTTGGGTTCACTTTTAACGGAATGGCTTTTGAAAGGTGCATTTTCATCCAGCGTTTTTTCTTTTGGTTGGTTTTTTATTGCCGGTTCCGCAACTTCATCTGTTTTAATTTCATCTTGTCTCCTTTTTGTATTTTTCTTATCCAATAGCTTATCGGGCAAAATCTCCATTAGCTTTTTCCAATAGCGGTCTTCATCAATTTCGTGTTTTAAAATGGCCTGTAAGGCACCAATGCTAAATTTCAATCCACTGGGTAAGTTTGTTTGGGTAAGGTGCACGGCCAAAAACGGGCATTTATTTTCAAGCGCAAAATGAATTTCTTTATTTACATATTCCGAAGCTATTGAGTTTGGGGAAATAAAAACCAGAAAATAGGCACAGTTTTCAATGGCTTGGGCAATGTTCTCAACAAAATTTCTTCCTGGTTCAATGCCTTCGTCATACCATATGCGATAACCCTTTGTATTCAGGTTTTTTATTTGTTCATATACCTGGTTTTTATCGGCATGCGCGTAGCTGATAAATATGTAGGGCTTGCTGCCCCTGTAAGCATCGAAAGGTGCTTTTGGGAGTATGTTTTGTTCTGATTTGGGCGGTTTTGAAAATAGATTTAACATAGACAAATAACTTAGGATGAAAGATTATGCCGGGATTTCTACCGAAAGGCTCGGTGGTTTGGCTAAAATGCAGGGAAAATATAAGGAGGCCTTATCGTATTTTGAGCAGTATTATGATACCATGAAAGCCTTGAATGAAAAACACCCGAATCACCCGAAATATTTAAACGGTCTTGGTACTGCCACTTCTCGCCTGGGATATGAACAGCTCAGGCAGGGCAATGAGGCTGATGCCAAGCAACTTTTTAGGAAAGACATACTGTTGGCGGAGAAACTGCTTAAACTTCAGCCCCGAAAGGCAAAATACATCAACAACCTGGCCTTTGCTTATTCGGCAATGGCAGGTTTTTACAGGCAGGTTGGTAATTTGCGCCAGGCTATTATTTATGATGAAAAGTCCAACAGCGTTCGCGAGCAATTGTATAAAGTAGATACCGGTATTCCGGATACCCTGCAAACCCTGGCGTATGGGTTTGAACGGCAGGGGTACAACTACACCTTGAATGGCGAACACGAAAAAGCATTAGATTATTTTCTTGATTATAAAAAATACTGCACCGAACTTTATCATTTGGTTCCTGGTTATGTAAAAGCCACAGCCGATTTGGCCAGGGCACATCAACATATTGGAGGTTTCTTACAAACAAGGGGTGAGTATTTAAAGGCTTTAAATGAATACGAACAGTTTTACGAAAAGCAACAGAAAGTATGCCAGGCATTACCAAACGATTTAAGTGAAAAAAACAGCCTGGCGTTTGCCTTTGGCAAGCAGGCCGATGCCCATGCGTTTTTAAATAACTTTAAGCAGGCATCAGAACTCTATAATAAAGAACTGGAAATACTGCACGAATTGAATGAAAATACTGATTATAACCACGATTTCAGATCGCATTTGGCATTGTGCTACTATAAATATGCGGTAGCAAAATGTGAACTCAAGGATTTTGACATGGGCATGAGGTTGTTCGCTAATGCTGCTGAAATTTTTGATGCTTTTGATAGAAAAAGCGAGCGCCAACAATATAGCGCTTTGGTTAATACTGTAAATGAGTTTTTAACTTCGATGGCTAATACGGCAGGAGTAATGGCTTTTTTATTAATGAGTAGCGAATTTATTGAAGACAGAAGGGAAATGGCCAATAGCCGGAACGAGAAAATCAAACAAACACGCATTTTATATACCATTATTGAAACCATAATGTTCCAGTATAAGTTTTTTGAAAGAGGCGAAGAGTATAAGGAATCGTTAAAGCGTTTAATTGAGTTAAGCCATGATTTAATTGAGCTGGACCCGGACGATTTTATAAATTATGAGTGTTTGGGCATGAACTATTTTAAGTTCGGTAAATTAAAAACCAAAGAAAATGATTATGTAAAGGCTATACAGGCTTACGAGAAAGCCCGGTCAGCCTATGAAGAAGCACATGAACGATATCCCTATTTTGAGAATGAGATAATGGACTGTATTGATAAGATTAAAGATATAAAAGGCGATGGCTGAAATTGCCGGAATAAAAGTAATTTGCATTCAATGGGAATTCATTTGATAATAAAAGATATTTAAGAACTAAACAATAAGAACCTGCACCGTGGATAATTACGCTTCTATTTTTAATGATAAAAAAGGCTCCGAAAGGGCGTCAGAGGTAAGGGATGGATTATATCAAGAATGCCTGGATAGGAAAATAAGTTCAACCCTTCGTGAAACATTAGTAGAAAACTTACAGGATGTTCTTACCAGTCAAAACATAAAAGCAAGGCCTTATAAAACCCACTGCCGCACATGCATCATCACCCATAACCAGGTAAATGAAATGGCTTCATTGTTATATACCCATGAGTTAAAAGAGCAAAGCCGGGACGAAGATGAAGATCACCCCCCCACGTTTGAAGAGTTAAGCAAAAAGGAAAAACAACCCTACCTTGAGCTTATTTATGCCATTCCTGTTGCTTTTAAGCAGTTAGGCTTTGAACTATACCGCCCCGCCGAAGATGCATTTATTAACGAAGCGCTGGCCGAAAAACTGGCCCGGGTTATCCATGCAAGGTTTCGCCAGCATATGCTCAACAATAATTCCACTGATGTTTACCAGGGCATGTACTTGGCCCCGGGAAACACAGGCACCTTTGAAAAGGAGTTTGACGACCTATCAGACGATATAAAAATCGCCAACATCGATAATGCATTCCATATTCCCACGAAACTATTGTCCATTGGATATAAAATAGAACCGCTTGAGGACGGGGGTATCCCCCCTTTGCTAAACCTGACAGATAACGAGATAGAGACCATGGCCATGATGGAACATGAACGCTGGAGCTGGGAGCGACGCTTAAACGGATGGACTTACCATAGCGTGCGGGACAACGCTTTAAAGCATCACAATTGTTTAGTACCTTATGATGAACTGCCACCACACGAACAAGAAAAAGACCGCGTTATGGTGCGTTTTATTCCCGCGTTGTTGGTTGATATTGGCTACCAGGCCGTAAGGGTGTCTCCTGAGCTTGAAAATCAAATATCTTATATTAACCGGCAATCGGGTTACGTGTACGAGGCCGAGACTCAAATTAGAAACTTGCAAAATCTTATTATAAAACAAAACGATGAGATACAAACACGGTTTGATCAGCGGTTTAGTAACATTGAATGTATTGACGATTTAAAAAAAGAGGTGACCGCTTTTCATAAATATTTGAGCAAGCAATATTTAAGTGCGACTTTGCAACGGTTAGATATTACAAAACAGTTGCTAAAGCACATTGAAGGGGCTTTTAATAGCGGCAAAAACACGCAAAAAACGTTTATGCCCAATACCTTTAATTTAAAGGAGTTTTTTCCAGAAAGTTTCGTGCTTTTTAAACCAAAAGACGTGGTGAGCGGCGATTTTTATTTTATTAGCAAACAAGAACAAACGGTTTTTTTTACCGCGGCCGATTGCACCGGGCATGGAATTTCCGGTTCTATTCTCTCGGGCATCTGTTATAATTATTTGCACGAGGCTGTGCATCGCGAGAAGCTTAAAAACCCCCTGGACGTGTTATGTTTTGTAATGCCCAAGGTAAAAGAGCTGTTGCGCCATGCTGATGCATTGGCCAAGGGAACCGGGGAGATGGAATTGGCCTTGTGCAGCATAAACCTGGAAAACCATTTGTTGCAGGTGGCCGCATACGGCCGTCCGGTGCTTGCTTTTATTAACGGCGAGTTGGTACGATTGGGCAAGGGTTCAACAATTGAGCAAACGCAGGTAGTTGATGGTTTTCATGTACAGCAGGTAAAAATGAATAAAGGCGATACGGTATACACTTTTTCCGATGGCTATACCGATCAGATAGGCGGTCCTGCTGGCAGAAAATATATGGTAAAAAACTTTAAAAACCTCCTTGCACAAATCCAAACGATGGAAATGGCCAGGCAGGGCCAGGTGCTTAACCAGGAAATTGAAGACTGGCGAAAATGTGAAGGAAAGTACCAGTGCGAAAGGGTGGGAAAGGACCAGACTGATGATATCAGTATTATTGGGGTGAAAATTTAATGCAGCATCAAAAAAAAATCCATCGCCTATCCGGCGATGGATTCTTATCAGTCATGCTTCGTTTTTCTTATTTATTATCTGGCCGTAGGCTACGTACCGTGGTACCGGTTTTCCACAGCTCTGAATCGTGCATTTCCTTGAGTTCTTTTTCAAGGCCTTTCTTGTAATCAGGTTTACTGGTTTTTTCCAGCACGATTTTGGTTTCAGTACCGTCGGCCACGCTTTTATAAAGTTTTTCGAACACGGGCAGGGTAGCTTCCCGGAAAGGGTGCCTCCAGTCTAACGCGCCCCTTTGTGCCGTGGCGCTACAGTTGGCATACATCCAGTCCATGCCGTTCTCGTCTACCAGGCGGATAAGGCTTTGGGTCAATTCTTCAACGGTTTCGTTAAAAGCTTCGCTGGGGCTGTGGCCGTG
>CAZKIR010000267.1:0-5925 GCA_964552835.1 uncultured Bacteroidales bacterium | reverse complement strand
ATCCCGAAATATTTAACTTGCCCAACGGGGTGCCGGTATACATTTTGCCGCGGGAGGGACAAGAATTAATAAAAGCCATATTTATTTTCCCCGCCGGGCAATATTTCTCCTTGTCCCCCGTGCTGCCATACTTTACCAACGACCTGATGAGAGAAGGCACCCCGTCTTATTCATCCGGTAAGCTAGCCGAACTATTTGATTTTTATAGTACTTCCTTTTCAAACGCGATAAACAAGGACAACGCGATCATTCGTTTTCTTAGCACGGGAAAATCTTTGCCAAATATACTGCCCGCCATGGCAGAAATCTTGCGTAACCCCCTTTTTTCTGACGATGAAATTTATTTTGCCCGCGAACAACAGCGGCAAAAATTCTTGTTGGAGCAGGAAAAAGTAAAAAACCTTGCCCGCGATAACTTTTACAAGTACCTTTTCGGGGATCATCACCCCTACGGTGCCACCCCAGGATTAGAGGATTATGATAATATTGAACGGGAGAAAATCGTTCAATTTTTTTCTGGGAATTATCATCCTCAACAAGCTAAAGTTGTATTGGCCGGCAAAATTGACCAGCCTTTACTTAATTGGCTGGAAAATACCCTGGGCAAGGAGGATAAGCCGTCTGGCAAACAGGTTAATGAAAGGTATTTCATTAAAAATGGAACACGGAAAAAAAATCATATTCCCAGGGAAGAATCCGTGCAAACTGCCATCAGGGTAGGAAAAATCATGTTTAACAGGGAACACCCTGATTACCCCGCCATGCAATTGTTGAACACGATCCTGGGTGGATATTTCGGTTCGCGCCTTATGAAAAAAATCCGGGAAGAGAAAGGGTATACATATGGTATTGGTTCGGGTTTACTTTCTTTTAAAGAAGAAGGGGTGTTCACGATTAACACGGAAGTAGGTGGGCAATATAAAAACCAGGCACTGGAAGATATTTACCTGGAAATAGAGAAGCTAAGAAACCGGCCAGTGCCCCGGGAAGAACTGGAACTAGTGAAAAATTACATGCTGGGCAACTTGTTGAAAAATTTTGACGGCCTGTTTGCCCGTGCCGAGGTGCTTCAACTAATGGTCGAGAACAACTTGGATTTGAATTATTTTGATAAATTTGTACATGAAATCAATGCCACTGGCCCGGGAAAACTACTAGAAATGGCCAACAAATACCTTGATCCCGCTGATTTGTACGAGATAACAGCGGGACATGATGGAAAATAAGAAATGGATTATGTTAAAAGGTGCAATAATAATTTCTTTGTTTTGCGTGTTGGTAAAATCAATATTGGCAACACAAGACAAACCTTCACCGCCTGTATTTTTATCGGCTAGTGTAATACCAGAAAGCGGCAAAATTATGTTAAGCTGGCAAAAAAGCCCTTTTGACAGCATCTCGGTATATCGGGTATTCGTGCCAATAGACCCTAGATGGTACGAGGAACCATTCAGTAACAGGCTTCCCTCGCGGGAATTTAAAGTGTTTCCGGCCAAGAAAGGCCAAACAATATATCAAAAATCTATCGAGGACGATGCCTCCCGGCAGCCAAGGTATTATACCTTAACGGCAGACCCCGATAACCTGCCAAAAAATCAAAACGAGAGCTACTTGACCTTGCCCCATGTCACCGTTTTTTTAGAAGCTTCTTATGATTCTTGTTCAGCAGGCATGCAGTTAAACTGGACAAAGTATATCGGCTGGGTAAATGGCGTGGATTATTATAAGGTATATGTCCGGCAAGAAGGGGAAAATTATCAATATATTGGAAAAACAACCGGTGCGAATGACACAAGTTATTACCACGAGGGGGTGTTGCCCAATAAAAAATACTGGTACCACGTGGAAGCCCGGGCAAAAGACGATACCCTCACGGCAAAATCCAATGCCGTGAAGATGAATACTACGGTCAGCCAACCCCCTGCATACATTACCCCCTTGTACGCGATTTCGGACAAGGAGGGCGTGAACCTTCATTTTGAACTGGACACGGCTTCTGAACTTACCCGCTATAAACTCATCCGAAGTAAGTTTAAAAAAAGTCGGCCAGACACGGTAAAAACAATAAAGGTGGATGCCCATGCCGCGAGGGCAAGCGTTCAAGACAACAACTTAAATCTCTCGAAAGATATTTATTATTACAAGTTAGCGGCCGGGGATTATTGTGGGGAAATCCGCCAGGAGTCAGCATTTATCAATAATATAAGATTGTTGCGGCCCGCGTATTCGCGACAAAGCTTTACCCTCGAATGGAACACGCACGAGGGAATAAAAGGTGGCGTTAACAAATACACTATTTACCGGGAAACGGATAAGCTTGGCACGGTGCAAGTAGCAGAAGTGGATTCTTCCAAAACATTATATTTGGATGAATACACTCCCCCGGGGATACAAGAATCCAGCACGGACGGTAATTTTTGTTATTATATCGTGGCAAGTGGACACGATCAGGAAATCATGGGCAAAAGCCAATCCAATACCTCGTGTGCCTTGGTCCCTATTGGCATTTATACCCCCAACGCATTTAACCCCCTGAGCGATAATCCCAAGGACAGGGTTTTTTTGCCTGTCATTACCTATACCCCAAAAACCTACTACATGTTTATCGTGAACCGATGGGGCAAGAAAATATTCGAAACAACAGATTACCGCCAAGGTTGGGATGGCCGACTTCAAAGTGGTAGCTACGCGAAAACAGGGACATACATGTACCATATTGAATTGACCAATCAAAAAAACCAAGCAAGGGAAAAAAGCGGGGCGATTACCTTGTTTTTTTAATGTCCTGCCATAAATATTTGGCCCTGCCATGAAAGGCGGCAAAATTGTTGATACGGAACAATAATACTATGTTTTGGCGTGGTTCTTGAAAGGTATTTTAAGGCGTATTGCCCGTTTAATTAGATATTTTTGTACATTCGCCCCCTTTGAAAGAACAAAAACTAAATGAAATATACTGAAACAGAAATACAAGATATTCACGCTCGATATGATGACCTGTTAAATCATTGTCAACGTTGCGGAAAACAAGAAGACAAAGATTTAATAAACAAAGCGTTTAAGCTGGCTTACGAGGCGCACAAGGATACGCGCCGGAAGTCGGGTGAACCGTATATTATCCATCCTATAGCCGTGGCCAAAATTGCTACTTACGAGATGGGGCTGGGGCCAAAATCCATTGCTTGTGCGCTATTGCACGATGTAGTGGAAGACACGGACTATGCCCTGGAAGATATTCAATACCATTTTGGTGATAAAATTGGCGCGATCATCGATGGCTTGACAAAAATTTCAGGCGTTTTTGACAATAAGTCATCTTTGCAGGCAGAAAATTTCAGGAAAATGCTCCTTACCCTTTCTGACGATATCCGGGTCATCTTGATAAAGTTGGCCGACCGCCTGCACAACATGCGAACCTTAAACGCGCTTCCGCCCCACAAACAATACAAGGTGGCCGGTGAAACCCTATACTTGTTTGCCCCCTTGGCCCACCGGTTGGGGTTGAACGCGATAAAAATAGAGCTGGAAAACCTAAGCCTGAAATACCAGCACCCGAAAATTTATGAAGATATTTCCAGGAAACTGAAAGATACCGAGAAAAAAAGACAGCAACTAATCAACAAGTTTTCCCTTCCTATCATGGACAGCCTGGGGAAAAACCTGATCGATTTCGAGATTGATGGCCGGGTAAAATCAATTTACAGTATCTGGCACAAGATGCAAACCAAGAACGTGAACTTTGACGATATTTATGATTTGCTGGCTATTCGGATTATTTTCAAGCCAAAAAAAGATGTTCCTGAAAAAACCCAGTGCTGGAACATTTACTCGATCATTACTGATATTTATACCCCAAAGCCCGAGCGTATCCGTGATTGGGTGAGCCAGCCAAAAATCAATGGTTACGAGGCCTTGCACGTTACTGTTATGGGACCCCTGGGCAAATGGGTTGAAGTACAAATACGTACCGAAAGGATGAACGAGATCGCGGAAAGGGGTTTTGCCGCCCATTGGAAATACAAGGGGCTGAATACCTCGGAAGGCGAACTGGACCGGTGGATTAAAACCATAAAAGAACACCTCGAGAACCCCAATTCTAATGCTCTCGAATTCCTTGACGAGTTCAAGATGAACTTGTTTTCACAAGAAATCATGGTATTTACCCCCAAGGGGCACTTGAAAAATTTACCAAAAGACTCAACAGCCCTGGATTACGCGTACGAGATACACTCCGAGATCGGCAATAAAGCCATAGGGGCAAAAGTAAACCACAAGCTCGTGCCCTTGAATTACCATTTATCCAGTGGTGACCAGGTAGAAATTATTACTTCTGACAAGCAACGCTCACAGATAAAATGGCTTAACTACGTGAAAACAGCCAAGGCCAAAAGCAGTATCACTAAATCTCTAAAAGCCGAGCGAAAAGACAGGATCGAGAGGGGACGGCATATCCTGGAAGACAAACTGGCTGAAATGGACCTTCACCCCAATTCATCGATTTTTAAAAAACTTTTTGAAGCTTACGGCGTGGTATCGAAAGATGAATTGTACAGCAAGATTGGTAGTGATATTATCGACTTGTCTGATATCCGCAAGGTGGTTAAACGCAAGGCCCGGAACAAGTGGATCAAATACTGGAAAATCCAATTGAACCGCAACACGACGAAAATCAATAAATCAGGGCTAAAAGCAACAACCGTGGACTCTCCTTTAATCATCGTTGAAAACATTGATGAAATGGAACCCACCTATCAAATTGCCACTTGCTGCAACCCTATACCTGGGGACGAAGTAATCGGGTTTAAATCAGGAAACGAAAACGTGATCATTCACCGTACCGAATGTAGCAAGGCCCTTAAATTAATGTCAAGCCAGGGCGAATCCATCGTGCCGGCCAAGTGGACCTCCCATCGTATCCTGTCGTTCCTGGTAAGGGTGCGTACCAAAGGCATCGACCGGACAGGCATAGCCTACGATATTACTTCCATCATATCAAAAGAGCTGAGCGTGAGCATGCGCTCCATAAACCTTGACAGCAGTAACGGGATTTTCCAGGGCACTATCGACTTGTACGTGCATAATTCAGATGATTTGAACAAAGTTATTTCACGTTTAAAAAAGGTTAAGGGCATCGATCAAGTGATAAGGGAAGAAAAAATTGATGAATAGTTATTTTTATTTAATCTAAATATAAAAAAGATTTTTTTTTTACTATTTTAGCTTTTGGAATTGCCCGTGCATTAATTAGTGGAATACTGGATTTACAGAATGAATTAGCACCTGATAAAAGATGGGAAAACAGGACAATAGCAAGAAAACTGTCAAGAAGATATTTACAAATTACCTGGAAAAAAAAGGCCACAGGAAAACCCCAGAGAGGTTCGCCATACTAGAAGAAATATACACGAAGGACGGGCATTTTGACATCGAATCCTTGTACCTGTTCATGAAAAACAATCAGTACAGGGTATCGCGCGCTACCCTGTACAACACCATCGAGCTTTTACTTGATTGCAACCTGGTGATAAAACACCAGTTTGGAAGAAATATCGCCCAATATGAAAGGGCTTACCAATGTCAGCAACATGATCACATGATTTGTTCCAAATCCGGCAAGGTAATCGAATTTTGCGACCCGAGGATTGACGAGATCATCCGTACGGCCGCCGAACTGAACAATTTTACACCCATGTACCATTCCCTTTATATCTACGGTATTTGCGAGGATGAGTTAAAACGGGAGGAAAAAGAATAAGTTTTCTAAACTTTTATTCAGCATATCTATATGCTTATTCAAAAATTATTTTTTATTTTGCCGTTGCTATAAACGGAAAAAAATCAAGATAAATGAATGTTGATGTATTATTAGGCCTTCAATGGGGCGACGAGGGCAAGGGAAAAATTGTGGATGTATTAACCTCCGGG
>CAZKIR010000266.1:0-5939 GCA_964552835.1 uncultured Bacteroidales bacterium | reverse complement strand
TTTCCAGCCATAAGGTAAATTTAGTTAAACATCGGTTTCTCGTTTTCAAAGAAAGTAATTTTTTTAAACAGATAAAATAATTTTGAACGGATTTACCCGGAAAAGGCTTTATTACTAAATCCCAAGCAGTTCTTTTTCCGGGTCGTTTCCAGGAAATAGCATCCTGCTTGGCCCTTCAATGAGTTCTTTTATGGCAACCAAGAATTGCACGCTATCTTTGCCGTCAATCAAACGATGATCATAGGATAGTGCCAGGTACATGATGGGGCGTATTTCTACTTTGCCTTGAACGGCCACCGGTCGTTCCACGATGTTGTGCAAACCCAGTATGCCTGCCTGGGGCGGGTTTATTATCGGGGTGGACAACATGGAGCCAAAAATTCCCCCGTTGGTAATGGTAAAGGTGCCACCTGACATTTCATCTATCGAGAGTTTAAAATCACGGGCTTTTCCAGCGAGCTCGAGGATGCTTTTTTCAATGCTCGCTAGATCCAGGTCGCCTGCATTTCGTATTACCGGTACCATCAATCCTTTTTCTGTTTGTACGGCAATCCCGATATCCTGGTACTGGAAATGTACTACCTCGTCCCCGTCTATCATGGCATTCACGTTTGGAAAGTGGGAAAGGGCAATGGTGGCGGCCTTGGTAAAAAAGGACATGAAACCTAATTTTACCCCGTGCTTGTCCATGAATGCCTTCTGGTATTTTTTCCGGAGTTTCATTACCTTGCTCATGTCCACCTCGTTAAAGGTAGTGAGCATGGCGGTTTCATTTTTTACCGATACCAGTCGTTGACCCAGTCGCTTGCGCAATTGGCTCATTTTTTTTCTTTCTTTTTCGCGCGAACCTGGTTCCGGGGCGGGTGTTTTTTCCTGGCCGGGCTTGTCCTTGTATCCCAACACGGCCTCCACGTCTTCTTTGTTTATTTTTCGTAAGCCTTTCAACACGTCATCTACCGACAGCTTATGTGTTTTCATAATTTTCCGGGCCACCGGGGTGATTTTTACGTTTTCCTTGCTTTCCGCGCGGTTTTTTTTCCGGGCTTCAGGCGTGGTATTCTCTTGTTTATCAGTAAATTTATTATTTTCTTTCGGCCCTTTGGCAGGGGCTTTGCCCTGATCCTTGTTCTTCGGCGGCTGGTCTTCTTCTTGTTTTTTCACTTTCCCCTCCCGGGCAGTATCAATGGTACAAGCCACGGTACCTACCTGCACGGTTTCATTCTCTTGTACCTGTATGGATATTTTTCCCGCGTCTTCAGCAATCAAGGGCAAGGTAGCCTTGTCCGATTCGATTTCCGCTATTTCCTGGTCTTTTTCAACTTGATCGCCATCTTCCACTAACCATTGGGTAATTTCTACCTCTGTTATGGATTCCCCGGGCGAGGGTATTTTCACTTCTTTTATAGCCATAATTCAAATAAATATATAAAGGCAACGTTATATTGAAAATTTTGAATTAAAGTAATAATGTTGTTTAAGGATTTCTTTCCGGGATTTTCCTTCCACGCATTGCAACCCGCAATACTTGTTGTTCAGCTCGCAATGGCATTCTTTAAACACCTTGCCAACAATTTCGTTTTGTCCCACCTGGTGCAAGCCTTGCAGGCCGGTTGCCGGGCTACCGCTGGGTGTCCTGGCCACGACAACGAGTTGGGGAACTGGGCACACGTTTTGGATATACCGCCAGGCGCCCATGTTCTCGGGCTCTTCTTGTACCCATAAGTGGATCAGGGCATTCTTGTATTTTTTAACCAGTCCTTTTACTTCTTCTTTGGGAAACGGGTGCAGTTCTTCAAGCCGTATCAAGGCGACATCACGGGCATTAAGCTCTTTTTTCTTTTGTAGCAAATCATAATATATTTTTCCAGAACAAAATACCAGTCTTCGCACTTCTTTAACGTCTACTTCATCATCATCGTATATCCTTTGAAACGATCCGTTTCCTAATTCTTCCAGCGGCGAAACCACTGCCGGGTGGCGAAGCAGGCTTTTCGGGGTGAAAATAACCAGTGGCACCCTGAAATCACGTTTTAACTGTCTTCTGAGCACGTGAAAAAAGTTTGCCGGGGTGGTGCAATTTACTATCTGCATGTTATTCCGTGCCGCCAATGAAAGAAACCGCTCTATCCGGGCGCTCGAGTGTTCGGGGCCCTGCCCCTCGTAGCCATGGGGCAGGTAAAGCACGAGGCCGTTCATCAAGCCCCATTTTTCCTCGGCCGAACTGATATATTGGTCAATAATAACTTGTGCCACGTTGTTGAAATCCCCGTACTGGGCCTCCCATATCGTAAGGCCGCCTGGGTTGGCCAAGGCGTAACCGTATTCAAAGCCCAAAACCCCGTATTCCGAGAGCGGGGAATTGTAAATAGTAAACCGGGCTTGCTCTGGTCCTACTTTTTTCAATGGAATGTACTTCTCGTCGGTACCTTCAAGGAAAAACGCGGCATGGCGGTGTGAAAAAGTGCCCCTTTCAGCGTCTTGCCCGCTGATCCGCACGGGGCAACCCTCGGCCAAAAGCGAGGCATAAGCCAGCAATTCGCCCATGGACCAGTCAACATTGCCCTGCTTGATGACTTTTTTTCTCGTCTCGATTAATTTGGATAATTTCTTTAAAACGCTTTTTCCCTTGGGCACACGGTTAATCTTTTCTGCCCACTCGAGCAATTTGTCTTTCTTGGCACCCGTGGCAATGGCTTGTTTAAAATCATTATCGGTAGGGTGCCGAAAGCCTGACCATTCTTCCTCCAAGAATTGTTTTAAATGCACCACCTGGTCTTCCCGGGCGATTTTGAGTTTTTCTTCCAACAGGCCATTGTATTCTTCTTCGGCCTCTTTCACTTGCTCTTGGGTGATGAGGCCCTGCTCGATCAGTTTCTTGCTATAAATATCTCGGGGAGATGGGTGTTTGGCAATGGCTTCATAAAGCAAGGGTTGGGTAAAACGGGGCTCGTCGCCCTCGTTATGGCCATATTTGCGATAGCACAGGATATCAATGAACACGTCATGATGAAATACTTGCCGGTATTCCATGGCCAGTTTTATGGTGTACACCAGGGCCTCGGGATCATCCCCGTTCACGTGAAAAACCGGGGCTTTCGTTACTTTAGCTATATCCGTGCAATACGTGCTGGAACGACCGTCCAGGTAATTGGTGGTGAACCCCACCTGGTTATTGATCACCAAATGGATGGTGCCCCCGGTTTTATAGCCGTTCAACAAAGACATCTGGATTACCTCGTATACAACACCCTGCGCGGCGATAGCAGCATCTCCATGAATGATTATCGGGGCCAGTCGGTTGTAATTGCCTTGGTAACCGTGATCTATCTTTGCCCGGGCAATACCTTGTATGACCGGGTTTACCGCTTCCAGGTGCGAGGGGTTTGGTGCCAGGTTGAGTTTGACTTTTTTGCCCGTGTCGGTTTTTACCGTGTTTTCGTACCCAAGATGGTATTTTACATCTCCCAGTGAAATGTTTTCATCATAAAATTTGCCCGTGAACTCACCAAAAATATCTTCGTAAGGCTTTTGCAGGATATTGGCCATCACGTTCAAACGGCCGCGGTGCGACATGCCGATAATAAATTCTTCTATGCCAAGGTCGGCGCCTTTCTCGATTACAGCGTCCAGGGCTGGTATGAGGGATTCACCGCCTTCCAGGGAAAACCGCTTCTGCCCGGTATACTTTTTATGAATAAATTGTTCGAAGCCCACGGCCAATTTCAGGTGAAAATAGATGTGTTTTTTTTCTTCCGGGTCAAAACGGGGCAAGTTCTTGGTTTTTTCCATCCTTGTATATAGCCATTCAATGATCTCCGGTTTGCGGATAAACATGAATTCTGCACCTATGGTCCGGCAATAGGTTGTTTTTAGGTGGGCCACTATGTCTTTTAACGGGGCAGCACCGGTACCGATTTCTTTTCCGGCCTGGAAAACGGTATCCAAATCATCTTCTGATAAGCCATAATTTTTCAAATCCAGGGAAGGGGAATATTGCCTTCGGGTACGCACGGGATTGGTTTCGGTGAACAAGTGGCCGCGTTTCCGGTAGGCCTGGATCAAGTTTATCACTTTAAATTCCTTGTCGTATTCCAGCCCGGAAGAAGGGCCATGTCCGTCCCGGGCAAATTCAAAGCCTTTGAAAAACTGCTTCCAACTATGTTCAACGGCATCAGGGTTTTTCAGGTATTCCTGGTAGAGCTTTTCCACGGCCTCGATTTCTGCATTGCCCAGGAAGGATAATTCGTCCATACAATTTGTATTACAATTTTATCAAAAATACGAACTTTTTCAGGAAGGCAAAAACTCGTGCCATATCCCATGTTATATAAAGGAACAAGCGAAGATTTAAAAAAGTTTACCAGGCTTGTTTATTTTCCGTGAATAAATAAATTTTTATTAAAACAAGAACTTGTTATTTTTGTTACATTTTAAAATTATTCATGGACGAACAAGCATGATTTAAAATATATAGTATGAAAATCGGTCTACTAAAAGAAAACGGCCCAGAGAAACGGTCAGCGTTACTCCCGGAGCATATCCAAAAGTTAATTTCCAAGGAACACCAGGTGCATGTTGAAAAAGGGGCAGGTGAAGGCTGCTACGTCCTGGACAATGAACTCAAGGAAGCAGGGGCAGTTTTATCTAGCAGGGAAGATGTAATCGCGAACAGCGATTTATTGCTTAAAATCCATTTTGATGATGATGAATTAAAATCATTGCCTGCCGGGAAAACCATCTTATCTATTTTAAACCCCATGGTCCGTCGCGATGCTGTTGATCAACTCGTGAAAAATAAAAATACGGCGTTTAGCCTGGATATCATCCCCCGTACTACCCGTGCCCAGGCCATGGACGTGTTGTCATCGCAGGCCACGGTAGGGGGCTACAAGGCCGTTTTGGAAGCGGCTTCCTTGTTGCCTAGTTTTTTTCCCATGTTCATGACTGCGGCCGGCACCATCCGGCCGGCAAAAGTACTGGTATTGGGTGCCGGCGTGGCCGGTTTGCAAGCCATTGCCACGGCCCGTAAGTTGGGTGCCGTGGTAGAAGTATTTGACGTGCGGGCCGCGGTGAAAGAAGAAGTAAAAAGCCTTGGCGGGAAATTTATTGAAGTGGAAGGGGCTAAGGAAGAGGCTTCTGCCGGTGGTTACGCGGTAGAGCAAACAGAAGATTTCAAGAAAAGGCAACAAGAACTTATCCAGGATCACTCCAGTAAAGCCAACGTGATTATTGCCACGGCCCAAATACCCGGTAAAACAGCACCCTTATTGATCTTGAAAAGTACCGTGGAGAAAATGCAAGCCGGTTCGGTTATTATTGATATGGCTGCTTCCAGCGGGGGCAACTGCGAGGTAACAAAGGCAGGCGAAACCGTGGTGCACGATGGGGTAAGGGTCTTGGGCAAAACCAATTACCCGGCAGAGATGCCATTGGATGCCAGCCGGATGGTAGGGAACAACTACTTGAATTTTATTGAAATTATTACCGGGGACGCGCACGAACTATACGTGAACATGGAAGACGAGCTGGTGAAAGGTACTTGCGTAGCCCACCAGGGAGAAATAATAAGTGAAAGATTGAAATCATAAAAAAATATTTATCATGGAAGAAGTACTTGTTTTTTTCTATTCATATAAAGAAATGATATTCGTGATAGCCTTGTCTATATTCTTGGGCATCGAAGTTATCTCGAACGTTCCGGCCGTGTTGCACACTCCGCTCATGTCGGGCGCTAACGCTATAAGCGGGGTTATCATTATCGGGGGCATTATCCTTCTGGGACACGCGAAAATATCTTTTAACCTGGAATTCGTGCTGGGCGTGTTGGCCGTGATTTTTGGCACCCTCAACGTGGTTGGTGGTTTTGTTGTAACCGACCGGATGTTAGAAATGTTTAAAAAGAAAAAAAATAAATAAAAACATATCATGGATAACGTGTT
>CAZKIR010000265.1:0-5956 GCA_964552835.1 uncultured Bacteroidales bacterium | reverse complement strand
CCGGCACGTGGCCTCCCGCGAAACCGCTGGGGAACGAATTTTCATCGTACAACCACACGTCCATCCCCAGTGCCTTGCCTTTGTCCACGGCATATTGAACCAGTTTAAACCATTCATCAGATAAATAGGGGGTGACCAAGCCCGGGCGGGGGTGTACGAAAACCCCTCCTGCCCCTTTTTCCTTGAAATCTTCCAATTGTTCATCAATATCCTCAAGGCTTATCTTGTAATTCCACACCCAAAAAGGGACCGAGCGGAACGAGGCAGGTGGATCTTGAAAATTATTAACAAGCGTTTCCATCGTTTTCATGGTTTGCAAAACAGGATGCTCCTTGGGCTGTTTTTCTTGTTGACAGGCAGTGAATAAAAGGAACAGGCAGGTTAAAAAAGCATGTAGTCGTTTCATGGCGAGGGTTTGGTTAAGTTAGTTTTGATAAGGAATATCCAGTTAGTAGTCCAAAGATAATGATTTTTCGCGATTTATTGGCGAGCTTGCCCAGTGATAGATTTTTTTTTCGCCTGTCTTGATAAAACAAAAAACCCCATGATCATAAATGACCATGGGGAGGGGCATTTATAAAAACCAAATAGCTACAATATCGCGTCTACTTTAGAAGCCAGGTTGCCTTTCGGAACAGCCCCTACTTGTTTGTCAACTACCTCGCCGTTTTTGAAAAAAAGAATGGTAGGAATGTTCCGTATTCCATACTTGGCCGGCACCTCGTTGCTATTGTCCACGTCCAGCTTGGCGACCAGGATTTTGTCTCCGTATTCCTCGGATAATTCCTTCACGATGGGGCCAACCATCCGGCAAGGGCCACACCATTCTGCCCAGAAATCAACAATCACGGGTTTATCTGACTTTAATACGACTTCTTCGAAATTCGCGTCGGTTACATCTACTGTCATGACTTTTAACTTTTTAATTTATAGATTTGTTTTTTTTCAGAGCTTAAAATTACGAATTATTTATTCTTTTAATGAAGTTTTTCTCTCAAATCTCTTTTTAAACTATAAAATGGCAGGAATGTTCATGGAGGGGCGATGAATAATCCAATTTTTTATTGATTGCGGCCAATGCATTGAAAAAGATGGCTCTATCACCATTTAAATCCAATATCTTTCAAAAAGGCACCTTGCTTTTCTCAAATAGATTGATAATATTCTACATTATCTTCTTCCAAATTGTCAGGATTAATCGTAGGAAATTATAATTCTGAACTGTAATTAATCCGTTCTAACTTATCAAATTGGTTAATTTCATTCTTTTTTTTTAAATGCTAATTTATTTATAATTAAACAAATACCCTTGTAAGCATCGCCATAGTGTGCCCACACATTTGGATGTAACAAATCGCACTTATACCATGGTTTGCCCTCGCCCTTCTCTTCATAATCCGCTGAAAAGCAAATTACTTTACAATACTCTTTTAAAACTAGTTCAAAACTTCGTTGAACCTCGGCCTTTTTAAAATCATCTACTTTTTTGTATAAATCATCAAATGCAAAAGATTTATTTTCTTTTGGATCGTTCGTGTTCGGGTATGGCGAAAGTTTTAATCGCAAGTTTGGCAAAATATACAATAGAGCTTTTTCAGCCGTTGTAAAATGGTAAATAAACTTGTCATAATCATTAATATCCCACATAACATCATCTAATTCACCTTATAAGCCACATCCGGTAGACTTTCCAGGTAATTGATAAAATCATTTGAAAAATCGACGCGCAGGTTGCGCGAAAACATGTTCACCCGCACGTTCGACTCCGGGTCAAGCACGTGAAATTTCAACAAGACCTTCCCCTTGTATTTGTTCGACATATCCTCGATTTCCTGGATAAGGGCTTCGTCCAGGTCTTCAATGTTCAGGTTAAGCGATACTGAACGAATATGCGATTCCTTGGCGTCCGCCAACATTTGCATGTCTTTTACCTTGAATTCCAGTTCATGCTCGTTATCCCCCCAACCCTTTTCTTGCACCCTTCCCTTGATCAACAAAAAATACCCGGCTTCAAAATATTTCTTGAAGTCCAAGTATTCTTGCCCGAACAACCGGTAGGTATGCGAATCGATATAATCCTCGAGGGTCATCACGCCATAGGGGCGGCCGTTTTTGGTAGTCCGCTCGGAAGCGCTGGTAACCATGCCCCCCATCATGATTTCCTTTCCTTTCAAGGAGTCCAAATCCCTGAAAGCGGAAAGTGGGGTATTGCAAATATTGTCCAGTTCAAACTTGAACTCATCCAGGGGATGGGCCGAAATATAGATGCCAATCAACTCCCGTTCACGGTTCAAGGTGCCCAGGGGACTCCAGGGTTCCACGTCGGGCACGGGCGGCCGGGGTATTTCCAGGGCTGTAGGCTCACCAAACAAGGTAGGTGCACCATTTTTTTCTGCTTTTAGCTTGTTGCCAAAACGCAGCAAGAGCTCGATATAATTTTGCCCTTTCTCGTTCTCACCAAAATACTGGTACCGCTGAATGTCGTGGAAACAATCAAGGGCGCCCGAGATAGCCAGGGCTTCCATGGTTTTACGGTTAACTTGTTGCAGGTTCACCCGTTCAATAAAATCATACACGTCCTTGTAGGGCCCATTTTCTTGCCGTTCGTTCACGATGCTTTCCACCGCACTACCCCCAACGCCTTTAATAGCAGCAAGGCCAAAGCGGATATGCCCTTCCTGGTTCACCATGAACCGCCAGTGGCTCTCGTTCACGTCGGGGCCCAACACCTTCATGCCCATGCGGCGGCACTCGTCCATGAAAAATGTCACTTTCTTGATGTCGTTCAAGTTACGGCTCAGTACGGCGGCCATGAACTCGGCCGGGTAATGGGCCTTAAGGTAGGCCGTTTGATAAGAAACATATGAATAACAAGTAGCATGTGACTTATTGAACGCGTAAGAAGCAAATTTCTCCCAATCGTTCCAAACTTTGAGCACTTTTTCTTCTTCAAAGCCGTGTTTTTCCTTGCATCCCTCGATAAACTTAGGTTTCAGATCGTCCATCATGGACTGGATTTTCTTTCCCATGGCCTTTCGCAGGGAATCGGCCTGGCCACGGGTGAACCCGGCCATCAAACGCGACAAGAGCATCACCTGCTCCTGGTACACGGTAATGCCATAAGTTTCTTTCAGTACTTCTTCCATGATAGGGAAATCGTACTCGATCTTGGCTTTCCCGTGCTTCCGGTTCACGAACTCGGGGATATACTCCATAGGGCCCGGGCGGTACAAGGCGTTCATGGCTATCAAGTCTTCAAATTGGGTAGGTTTTAAAGCCTTGAGGTATTTTTTCATCCCGTCCGATTCGAACTGAAATAAGCCGGTAGTTTCGCCTTTGCTATATAGTTCATAAGTTTTCTCGTCGTCCAGTGGCAGGTTTTCAATATCTATATTAATGCCTTTGGACAGTTTCACGTTTTGTACCGCGTCTTTGATGATAGACAATGTTTTCAAGCCCAAAAAATCCATCTTCAACAGGCCAACATCTTCCACGTGGTTCCCGTCGAACTGGGTCACGTAGGTCAATTCTGAATCCTTGGTGGTACTGATCGGGATATAATTTTCCAGGTCTTCCCGCCCGATAATAATCCCGCAAGCGTGGGTCCCGATATTCCGCACAGAACCCTCCAGGGTTTCGGCATATTTCAGCACGGAAGCTATCTCCGGGCTACCAGATTCTTTTTCTTTTTTTAGCTCGCGTACTTCCGCGAACGCGTCTTTTAGAGATGTGCCAGGCTTCTCGGGCACGAGCTTGGCCAGGCGATCGGCCTCGGGAAGGGGCAAACCTTGCACCCGGGCCACGTCGCGAATAGAAGATTTCGCCGCCATGGAACCAAAGGTAATAATATGCGCCACCCGGTTAGGCCCGTACTTGTTCACTACCCATTCCAGGATTTTCGCCCGCCCATCTTCATCAAAATCAATATCAATATCCGGCATGGAAATTCGGTCGGGGTTCAAAAACCGTTCAAACAAGAGTTTATACTTGATGGGGTCAATTTCAGTAATACGTAGGCTATAGGCCACGGCCGATCCAGCAGCAGAGCCCCTGCCCGGCCCTACCGACACCCCTAGCTCACGGGCAGCTTTTAAAAAATCCCACACGATCAAGAAATAACTAGGGAACCCCATGTTCTTGATAGTTTCCAACTCGAAATCCAGCCGCTCGCGAATATCTTCCACCAGTTCATCGCCCCAGCGGTTTTTGGCACCCTCGTAAGTGATGTGCCTGAGGTAAGCATCCGCGTCCTCAAAACCTTCGGGAATAGAAAACTCGGGCATGATCGGATCCTGGCCCAGGGGATATTCTTCCACCTTGTTAGCAATTTCGATGGTATTAGCCATGACTTCTGGCACGTCAGCAAAAAGTTCGCGCATTTCTTGCTGGGTTTTCATCCATTCTTGGCGGGTATAGCGTATCCGGCCGGTATCGTTCACGTCCTTGTTGGTACTGATACACAACAAACGATCCTGTGCCTCGGCATCCTCGGGCTCGATAAAATGAATATCATTAGTGGCAACAACTTTTACCCCATGCTTTTGGGCAAGTTCTAGCAACACCTTGTTAACGTATTGCTGATCCTTGTACACGCTTTGGTTCGCGTTGGGATCACTGGTGGGATGGCGTTGGATTTCAATATAATAATCTTCCCCGAATATCTCTTGAAATTCCCGGATCACTTTTTCACCAGCTTCTACCCCCTCGTTCATGATAGTTTTGGGCAATTCCCCGCCCAAGCAGGCAGAGGTAGCGATAATACCCTCGTGGTATTCATGCAGGAGTTCCTTGTCAACCCGCGGGTTGTAATAAAACCCTTCTAACCAACCGTAAGAAACCATTTTAATCAGGTTATGGTACCCCGTCATGTTCTTGGCCAGTAATACCAGGTGATACCCCGAGCCGTCAATCTTGTCTTCTTTTTCTTTCCGGTGGCGACGGGCCACGTACACTTCACATCCCAGTATAGGCTTAACACCCTCCTTGTTGGCCAGCTTGTGAAACAGTTTAGCCCCGAACATATTACCATGATCCGTGATGGCCAATGCTTTCATCCCATCTTTTTTCGCTTTCTTCACGAGACCGGGAATATCGGCAGCCCCGTCAAGAATAGAAAATTGGGTGTGAACATGGAGGTGTACGAAGGCCTGGTCTTCATCCACCGTGGCAATTTCTACTTCAGGGGTTTCCTTAGGCTCCCCGTTCCCCGGAACAGAAACATTCGATTCAATAGAGATCTCGACTGGCTTGAAGGGTTCCTTGTTTGCCTTGATGAATTCTTCAACCAATACCGGGTCCATTTTCAATCGGTCGGCCGTAATCACCCTTGCCCTTACCAGTTCCAAGAAAGAACGGGCGGTTGCAACCACGTCCGCGGAAGCGTTATGGGCTTCTTCAAAATCCTCGTTAAACAATTTCTGGTGCAATTCCGATAAAGTGGGCCACTTGAATTTTCTGCCTTTACCACCGGGAATGGAACAGAAATCTGTACTTTCAATTTTCGTACATACATGTTCCCTCTCGTTAATAAAATTTGGAATGCCTGCCCGCAGGAATTCGGAACCCACTATGCTCAAATCAAACTCCACGTTATGGCCTACAATAAATTGACAGGTTTCCACGTCGGCCGAGAACTTTTTTAAAACCTCTTTCAGGTCCTGGCCTTCCGCGAATGCTTTTTCAGTGGTAATACCATGTACTTGCACCGACTTGTAAGGAATTTCAAAGCCCACGGGCTTAATGATATAATTTTTCGCTTCCACGAAAGCACCATGTTTGTCATGAATTTGCCATGCCAACTGGACCATCCTGGGCCAATTGTCAAAATCGTCGAGCGGGGCCTTGTAATTGTTTGGCAGCCCCGTGGTTTCTGTATCGAATATCAGGAACATAGGAATAAAGTTTTAGAGGTCAGTAGTTAAGAGCATATTAATATAGACTGATAAATTTTTTCACT
>CAZKIR010000264.1:0-5974 GCA_964552835.1 uncultured Bacteroidales bacterium | reverse complement strand
AGTTTTTAACCAATGCTATTATTTTTTCTTTTAAATTGGCTTCAAGGGGTTTTGCCGTGGTAAGAAAGGCGGGTTTCACGCCTTTTTCTTTTTGGTAATCATCTAAAAACCTGCGGCAAACATTTTCCAGGTAGGGCTCGCGTTTATTTTTTATAAGCAATTCCAGCAAAGACATTGACATGGGATGGATTTTTCCCTCGAAGCTTTTTTTGGTTTTTTGCAACTTCTCGCTGGGCTTTATCACCGGGTTGTTCAATAAATTTTTAAATTCAATTGTCCTGGCCACGGGTGCAATTAAAGCCATGTCAGCGTGCACTTCTTCCAGGGCATCTTTTTCTTTTGCCAAAGCTAACAAGGCTTTTGAATACCTTACCGGGATTTTGCTTAAATTCATACGCGGTCCTTAATTCATTTTTATCTCCTTGATCATGGTATCCACGAGTTCTTCCTGATTTTTGTCACTTTTTAATTTTTGCCTCAGGATTTTCTCGGCGATATCAACCGATAAATTCGCGATTTGGTTTTTTAGTTCTTTAAAAGCCATGGTTTTTTCTTTCTCGATGCTTTCTTTCGCGGATTGAATAATTTTGTTTGCTTCTTCAGTGGCTTGCTTTTTCGCGTCGGCGATAATCTGTGCCTTGATATCCCGGGCTTCGGCCATTACCTTGTCCTGTTCTTTCCTGGCTTCCTCGATCATTTTAGCGTGGTTGGCTTTTAAATGCTCGAGTTCATTTTTTGCCTTATCGGCAGATTTCAGGGCACTATCGATGGATTGTTCCCTGTTCTTTAATGCCCGCAGTATGGGTTTCCAGGCAAATTTTTTCAAAACCAGCAACACGGTGGTAAATGATATCAACATCCAAAACAACAAGCCAATATCCGGGGTAATGAGTTCCATAACATTTTGTTTTTAAAATTGTCTTTTTTCTTTTCAAGCTTTGGATAAAGAAACCTCACCCCGGCCAACCGCCTTAAGGGTGAGGAAATCATTTACACGAACAAGATCAGCAAGCAAATAACGATCGCGAAAAAGGCTACCCCTTCAATAAGGGCTGCCGACACGATCATGCCCGAACGGATGTCGCCCGCTGCCTCTGGTTGCCGCGCGATGGATTCCATGGCGGTGGCACCGATACGTCCAATACCGAATGCTGCCGCGATTACCGCGATAGCTGCCGCGAAGGCCGCGCCCATTTGCGCGAGGGCCACGCTTGATGCTGCTTGTAAAATAATTGTTAATGTTGCCATAACATGTTAATAAATTAAATGATTAATAGAAAATAAACTAATGTCCCTCTTCCGTGGCCGCACTAAAATAGATGGCCGAAAGAATCGTGAACACGTACGCCTGGATAAATGCCACGAGCAATTCCAGGAATGTAATAAATATCGTGAAACCAACTGATAGCAGGGAAATACCATACCCGGCTACCATGTTCATTTGTCCAAAGATAAAGATCAACGCGAAAAAGCCCAGGATAACGATATGACCCGCGGTAATGTTCGCGAACAAACGCACCATTAACACGAAAGGTTTCGTTAGCATCCCTAAAATTTCAATGACGGGCATCAGGGGGATGGGCAGTTTTAGCCACCAGGGCGCGTTCGGGTGGTTAAACACGTGTTTCCAGTAGTTTTTATTGCCACTAATGTTGGTCATAAGAAAGGTAAAAAAAGCCAAAATCCCGGTTACCGTTATATTTCCCGTTACGTTGGCACCACCCGGTGGAATGGGTATGAGCCCCAAAAGGTTGTTTAAAAGGATAAAGAAAAATATGGTGAGTAGGAATGGCATGAATTTTTCATGTTTGCCTTCTCCAATCGAAGGGATGGCGATGTCGTCGCGTACGAACAAGATCAGGGGTTCCATGGCATTTTGTATCCCGCTTGGTGCCTTGTAAGGGTTTTCCTTGTATGTTTTGGCAACGGGAATAAAAATGCCTAATAAAATGAATACACTAATAATGATGGCAGCCGAATTCCTTGTCATGGAAAGATCTAAAAAGGGCCGTTGCACGGTTTCGTCTTCCATGATTTCCAAAACTTTGCCCTCGTGTTCCCCTTCGGTGGCCAGTTTAAAGCCCTTGTAGCTTCCATGGCCATGAAGTTTATGGCTAAAGAAAACGGTAAACCCCTTGGTTTTGCTGTAAATTATGATAGGTAAGGGAATGGTCACGTGGTGCCCGTTCCAGGTGAACACGTGCCAGCCGTAATGGTCTGTAAGATGATCGAAAATAAACTCGCCCGGGTCAAATTTTTTCGATTCCTCCCCGTGTTTATCGTGAACTGTTGCATGGGTTATATCTTGCCTGTTGGGTTTTTGGTTATCATGGTCATGCCCGTCCGCCCCCGTGGCCCAGGTGGATAACAATAACAAACTGACTAATAACGGAATAAATTTTTTTGCCATGCTAAAAAATTAGATATCAAAATTAAGCAACTATGCCTAAAATGAAAAATATTTTTTTTGCTGAAAAAGCCCAACACGAGAACCTTTTCCCGGGGTGTTTAACAATACCATCCCAACCCGGTTGGTTTTTCTATCCTGCAAAGCTTATTTTTTTTAATCCTTGCATGGATCAACGATCCGTTTACGCAATCTTTCCCGATCAGGTTACTTTTTTTTAGCCCTGGTTATAAACTGAGAGAAAGTCCTGGAATTGCTGTTGCAGTTCCTGGAATATTTCTTTTTCTTTGTTCCGGTTTGCTAAAGCCATCAAACGCTGGTATAGTTGCAACTCGAGTTTGATTTCCTGGTCGATATTTTGCCTGTATTCTTTTTCTAACGAGGTGTAATACCTGATTTTGTCTGCTGTAATGCCGGCAAATTCCTTCAATAAGCTGTTTGCTTTCCCTTGTGCGGCCGCGTTGTAATATGATTCTACCATGCCCAGGGTATAATAATCGTATGGAAATTTTGAATGCGGCATGATTTCCATCGCGCGATCCAGCACTTGTACGGCGGAATCCGCCTTGTCTTCTTCAATTAGATTGTCCGCCAGGCGTTTAAAATTATGCCTGATACGGATAACAGACGTGGTACGTTGGGTATAATGGCACACGTGTACATCTTCCTTGTACATGTTGCCCCATTTAAATTCATTCATCAACTTGTTATACAAGATATCCGTGTCAACGCGCCCTACGCCTAAAATATCCCTGGCGGGTGTTTTAATGGGCACCAGGCGGTAAGCAAAGCCTTCTAATTGCATGTAATCGTTTAAGCCCAGGGTAATATCACGGGTTGGGGAAACAAAATAAACAGGCCTTTTCCAATCGTTGGTGGCTAATAAATCCAGTATCATCAGGTCTTTTTTCTGGATGTAGCGTTTGTTGAATTGCCAGTTGATTTCTTTTAAAATTTTGCCCGCGTTTTCAGGCTTAACCGTTCCATTTTCTACCACCGTGGCCGAATCAACTGCCAGGGTAAAGCGTTTGGCAGGAATATAATCTACTTGCTCGTTGCCCGAGAGCTTGAGCTTGCTTTGGTTGTTCTCGCTTGCCACGAAATCAATCACCTTGTCCACGTCCACGTTATTTTTTATCCTTTCTACCATGTAGATAATGTCGTTGGTGCCTTGCACGTACTTATCATGGGTAAGGCTAAATGGCACGGGTTCCGAATCGTATGCTTGTCGTTTCATCTGGTCTATGTACCAGTCGGTGTTCAGCAAGCTCAGGTTCACGATACGCACGTCGGTGCGGATACCTTCTACTTCTTGTGCATACCACAAGGGGAAGGTATCGTTGTCGCCGTTGGTAAACAAGACGGCATTGGGGGCGCAAGAGTTCAGGTAATCGTGCGCGATATCGCGGGCCATGTACCGGCCCGAGCGATCGTGGTCGTCCCAGTTTTCGGCTGCCATGATGCCTGGTACGAGGCCCATGCAAAGCACTGTTGAGAAAATCGCGCTAACAGTTTTATTTAATTTTTTTCCGAGCCAGTCGAAAAGGGCCAATACCCCCAGGCCGATCCATATCGTGAAGGCGTAAAAAGATCCAGCGTAAGCGTAATCCCGTTCCCTTGGCTGGAAGGGGTACTGGTTCAAGTATATAACGATGGCAATGCCCGTGAGGATAAAGAGCAACATCACCACCCAGAAATCCTTGGGATGTTTTCGATATTGATATATCAAGCCCGCCAAGCCAAGCAAGAAGGGCAACAAGTAGTAGGTGTTGCGGGTAGGGTCATTTTTAAAATCATCCGGGATATTTTCTTGGTCCCCGATCCGGGCTTTGTCCAAGGCGTTGATGCCGGTTATCCAGTTGCCTTTCAGGATACCCCCGTGGCCTTGCACGTCGTTTTGCCGGCCCGAGAAGTTCCACATGAAATACCGAAAATACATGTGGCCTAGCTGGTAAGTGACAAAAAAGCGGATATTTTCGCCGAAGGTGGGCACTGTCCGTGTTTCTTCCTTTCCTTCGCGGTTGGTTATCCGCACCCGTCTTCCTTCAATGTTGCCCCATTCCTTGTAGGCCTGCACGTGATCGCGCTGCGGGCTGTACATTCTCGGGAAAATGGTTTGAAAACGGTCATCATAAATATATTCCGGTCTTCGGGTTGAAATGACATATTTCCCGTCTTTTTGTATGTACACGGGTTTTTTAGCTTCCTGGTCCACGATGGGGGCATTGTAATATTGCCCGTACATGAGTGGCCGGTCCCCGTATTGTTCGCGGTTAAGGTATGATAAAAGGCTAAAAACGGTTTCCGGGTTGTTCTCGTCCATCGGGGGGTTGGCCAAGGATCGGATCACGATCATCGCGAAAGAGGAATAGCCGATTACAATCATCGTGATGACCAATAATACCGTGTTTAATACGATTTTCTTTTTTTCGCGGGTGTATTTAATCCCCCAAAGGATAAGCCCGATAATTAATGCCGCGTATACTAATACCCCCGTGTTATAGGGTAAACCCATCCCGTTCACGAAGGCCAGCTCGAACCAGCTCGCGACTGTTATCAGGCCCGGGATGATGACATACATGATGGAACCTAAAATTAGTACCGATACCAGCAAGGCATAAATGAAACCCTTGCGGGTAGGTTCGTATTTTTTAAAGTAATACACGAACACGATGGCCGGGATGGCCAGGAGGTTTAACAAGTGTACCCCTACCGATAGGCCCATCATGTACGCGATAAAGATAAGCCAGCGGTTCGCGTAAGGTTCGTTAGCCACGTTTTCCCATTTTAGGATGGCCCAGAACACCACGGCCGTGAAAAGAGAGGAAAGGGCATACACTTCGCCTTCAACGGCCGAGAACCAGAAAGTGTCTGAAAAAGTATAGGCCAGGGCCCCCACGGCAGAAGCCCCGAAAATGGCAATCATTTTGCTGTTGTCCAAATGGCCGTCTTTTGTCATGATTTTATGGGCCAGGTGCGAGATGCTCCAGAACAGGAACAAGATGGTGAAGGCCGATGCCAGTCCTGACATGGCGTTGACCATCATGGCTACTTGTGCTTCCTCGATGGCAAACAAGGAAAAAAACCGGGCCAGGATCATGAAAAAAGGCGCCCCGGGCGGGTGCCCCACTTCCAGCTTGTAGGCTGAAGCGATGAATTCCCCGCAATCCCACCAGCTGGTGGTTGGCTCGATGGTTGACAGGTATACGAAAGCAGCTATGGCAAAGATGATCCAGCCAATGTATAAGTTAAGTTTCTTGAATTGTTCCATTTGTGTTTTTTTACCTTAACGATTTTATTTTGTTGGCGAAAATATAGTTTTTTTCGCGAAGCCGAAAAATAATTTCATTATTCCTGGTGCCGCGAGATAACCCAAGGGATGCAAAAAAACGCGAACGCGTGTTGTTCAGGTATTAATCATTACCCTTCGTTTCTTTCTTCTTTTTCTTGTCTTTCGAGAAAACACGTATAATCCAGGCTTTTTCGATCGCATCGGCTGCTTCTGATACTTCGTTTATCCCTTTGTTAATATTTTGCAGGGTAACACTAATGCTGTCCGAGAAAGCG
>CAZKIR010000263.1:0-6008 GCA_964552835.1 uncultured Bacteroidales bacterium | reverse complement strand
CTTTCCCGACACATCGGCAATACAAAAACCAATGGTATTATCGTTTAACCGCGTGAAATCATAATAATCGCCCCCCACCTCGAAATGAGGGTGGTAAAAAGCCGTCACGTGCAATTTATCGGTAATAGGCAATTTTTCAGGCGAGGGGATCAACATGGATTGCATCTTGGAAGCCAGTTCCAGCTCTTTTTTAATGGCTTCTTGCTTAATGGTCTCCCTGTACAGGCGAATATTCTCGATGGCAACAATAATAATATTTGAAAGGGTCTGGATAAAGTGCAAATGTTTTATCGTGGGGCTTATCCCATCCATCTCTTCTTCAATATCGCCAATAAGCACGAAAGCCAAAGGGGCATTGTTGTTATATACCGGTATAAGCACGTCAAAATACCGCAACACCTCACTATCTGAAGTGGTCACGTTAATGATATCGCTATGGGGCAACAAATGTTTTTCGACATCAATTTTCTTTAGCAATTCTTCGTCATTGACACCAGAATTTAAAATGCATTTCCATTCCGTATCCCGTTTAAATATCACTGCCCTTCCTATGTTCAGTTCACCCCTCAAGATGTTCTCGTAGATTTCGAGCAGTTCTTCAATGGTAAGGTTCTGGTTAATAGCTTGGGTAACTTCCAATAACACGTTTAGCTTGAAAGAAAACAGCTTTAACCTTTTAATCGAGGTATTTGGCATATACTAAAAAATATTTTTCCCGACAATTATTTCACGCGTTCGGAATATTCACGGGTACGGGTGTCTACTTTAATTTTTTCGCCCTGGTTAATAAAAATAGGAACGTTAATGGTAGCCCCCGTCTCCAGGGTAGCAGGTTTCAAGGCAGTACTGGAAGTGGTGTCGCCTTTCACGCCAGGTTCGGTATATGTTATCTCCAGATCAACGAAAGGTGGAAGTTCCACATTTAAAGGGGTTTCGGTATCCGCGTGAAAAATAATATCAATATCCTGGCCTTCTTTAATCAAATCCGCGTTTCCCACGAGTTTTTCTTCCAGGGATACTTGCTCGTAGGTTTCCATGTTCATGAAATGATAGCCCAGGTCATCCTTGTACAAAAATTGGTGGGGCCTTCTTTCGATACGGGCTTCTGTCACCTTTACCCCGGCGGTAAAGGTATTTTCAATTACTTTTCCCGTGGTCATGCTCTTGAGCTTAGTACGCACGAACGCGCCCCCTTTCCCGGGTTTCACGTGTTGAAATTGCACGATCGCGAATAAATCGTTATTATACTCCATGCACATCCCGTTCCTAAAATCTGCTGTTGTTGCCATAAAATCGTTTAATCGTTAAGCTTTTGCTACAAAAATAACGCAAATGAATGAATATGAGAAATTTTTTTTGTTTATTCTTGATCCCGGGCCAGGAGGATGTCCATTTGAATACCAAATACCTGGTGTTTCGATACGCTTTGTACACGAAACCCGGCCTCATTCATGAGGGGTTTAAGATATATTGGCCGGCAATCCAAGAACGAGGGAAATTTCACATGCAACCGCTCGTATAATCGGGTAGGAATATTGTCTTTCTCCCGCTTGGCCAAACTTAAAATGCATACCTGTCCATGAGGGGCTAGCACACGCTGGCATTCCGATTTGATGAGTTTAAAAAAAGAACTATCGAAAAACATCTTTTTTGGGCTTGGTGGCCACGAAATCTTTCAGGTAAAAAGGCTCGAAATAGGCAATGTCCTCGAAATCATTCTGCCGGTATTTTTCAAGGGCCAGCGCGGGCATGGATTTAGCCGAGGGAAAGATATTCTCTAGAAAAACAGCATTGGGCGAGGCAATCATTTCGCGACATTTGGCCGATCCATCACCAAAAAAAAACACTTTTCGCTTTTTCAGGATATCCTTGAAAGAACCCGGGGTAATAATTTCAGCGCTCGTTTCACGTACCCTTGTATTTTTCGCATCAAAAAGCGCTGTATACACTTCCATCCGGCGGGCATCTATCATGGGGCATAACCAGGCATTACTGATATCTGTTTCTCTTTGGAGTTTTTGAATAATACCTTGTGCCATCAATTGCAAGGTATTAATTGAAATCAAGGGTACCTTGGCGCCGTAGCATATACCTTTCGCCGTGGACACGCCAATACGTAGGCCCGTGTAGGAACCAGGGCCCTTGCTCACCACCACGGCATCCAGTTCATTCGGTTGTAACCCGCTCTCGTGCAAAACATCCTCTACAAAAGGGGCCAACACGGCCGCGTGTGAACGGCCTTCATGGTTTTCACGGTAATGAAGTATCTTTTCATCCTGGCCCAGGGCCACGGAACATACCCCGGTGGAGGTTTCTATGTAAACAAGATAAGGCATGATATATTTTTTGCCAAACTTACAATTTTAATGATTTACCCTGGTAAAAACCGAGGATTTTTGTTTTAAAAATAAATTCGTATTTCGCCCTTAACAGGTCAGATTCTGTCATTCTAAGCTGGTTTTTGGCCGAGTTATAATCAAAAGAATTCACTAGCCCTACTTCAAATTTTTGCCTGGTGTACCGAAAGGATTCCCGGGCCGATTGCAAGGCCTTGTTCGAGGCCTGATATTTTTTCATGGCGTCATTTGCATCGGCGAAAGCTTGCTGTATATCGCGGTACAATTGCATTTTTTCCCATTCTAGCTCGTACTCGGAATGCAAACGTTGCAGCTTGGCCGTTTCCATGCTATGTTTCGCGGTAAAACCGTTAAAAATAGGCACGGTCAGGTTTAACATGATGGAGGCATTCGTATTGTCGGCTAATTGTTCGCCAAAGGTATAATCATTATACACCGGTTTTTGAATGGTCGAATAAACGGCGGTGCCTTCTTCGGTCTCGCCCACGGTAATCAAAGTTTCCTCGGTACCGATCAATTGCTCGCGAATAGACGAATACTGTGTCCCGTAGGTCCCTGTCAAAGAAAGCCGTGGGCTCCGGTTGGCCTTGGCCAGATCCATTTCTTTCCCGGCACTTTTCAGGCGGTATTCCGCGGCTTTCACGCGGGGCAGGATGGCAATGGCTTCTTGGTAAACTGTTTTTACAGGAGGTAAAACCCCAAGTTGCTCAAGGGTATCCAGTGCAGCGGGCACGTTCACCTCGAAGGTCCCTACCGAATCAAGCTCCAGCATTTGGGTAAGTGTAAGATAAGAAAAATCCAGCTCGTTGCTATAATTGATCACTTCAACCTGTTCGGACGCCGCCTGGGCCTCGATCTTGAGCAAATCGCCCCGGGCCACGTTACCGGCGTTCACGAGCTTTTGGGTGCGTTCGATTTGTTGGCGGGTAATTTCCAGTTGCCGCCTGGAAGCTTCCAACATCTCCATGTGGAATAAAATGCGCAAGTAAGCCGAGGCTATTTGCAAGCTCACGTCATTTTTTACCCGGGCTACATCTTGTACACTGGCCATCAGGTTAAATTCTTGTTGCTTGATACTATTTCTTTGTTTTAGCCCATCAAAAAGGGTTACGCTGCTGCTAAGGCCAAAACTGTTGCTCCAAACAGATTGGTTCTCGGTAAACCGATATGTGCTCTCGTCAAGTGCCCGGCCAAACGACAACCGTTGGGTAGCCCCACCGTTTAAACCCGGGTATTGACGATGTTTTAAACCTTGGAGTTGGGTTTGATCCATTTTTGAAGCAATTTCTTGTTGCCTAATACGAAGGTTATTCTCGTGGGCATAATCAATGCATTTTTCAAGGGTCCATTCTTGTTTTCTGACGTTTTCCTGGCCAATGCTTTCGTAACAAAAAAATGTACTTGAAATGAAAAAGCTTAAACTAAACAATATAGTTTTCATGAGGTGTAAAGAATTTATTTTTACTTATCCATCATTTACGTGTTGATAGTATTGACAGATTTTACCCGGATAAGTTACAATGATTTTTTAAATAAACTCGAATTGCCCATGTATTATTATTCCCAAGTCAATTTTTTGTGCTTCTCGCGTTCTAGTGAAAAGATTCATTATATAAAATTAGAAATGAAACCCTGGAAGGGGATAAATTTTTCATAACTTTTTCTTCACCTTATAGCCAAATCTTATATTTCAATATATTTTTGAAAAAAAACAGATCGTGCCGCGAAAAAAAATCTTTTTGGAAAATATTGGCCACGTGAACCTGGTAAAACGCAAGGGCACCAAGCGTATTTCCATCCGGGTAAAGCCTTTTTCAGAAGTAAACGTGAGCATCCCATACCTGGTGCCTTTTTACCAAGCCGAACGCTTTGTCATATCAAAAAAAGAATGGATAGCCCGCAGCCGCGAAAAAATGAAAAAAATTGAAAATCAATATACCCTTTTCGAACCGGGAAAAAAATATCAAGTCCACCATCACCAATTGGAGCTAATCCCTGAACAACGCGAGGATATCCTGGTAGAGTGCAAAAACGCCAGGGTCTTGATTAAATATCCCTGCAAAGTATCGTACCAGCACCAGAAAATACAAGAAGCTGCCCGAAAAGGCTACACACGGGCCTTACGTTTAGAAGCCAAACATTACCTTCCGAAAAGGGTAATGGCATTAAGCAAAATACATAACTTGCCCGTGAACAAGATCCAAATACGGGATGCCAAAACGCGCTGGGGTAGTTGCTCGGGAAAAAACAACATCAATTTAAACCTTCACTTGATGCGTTTGCCAACCGAATTGATTGATTATGTTATTGTCCATGAACTGATCCATACTGTTCACCGGAACCATGGCAAAGAATTCTGGAAAATGCTGCATCAGTTAACCGGAAACGCGAAGAATTTGGCCAACGAGATGAAAAAATATCACACGGAGGTTTATTGATTGCTAATCTGATATTTTAACTCCACTTATTTCAACAAAAAATTCATTTATTTTTACAATCAGAAAAGGAAAAGCTTATCAGTAAAAAAACAAAAAATATTTTGTAATCTTTAATAAGCTTTAACTATTAATTACTTAATTCTTTACTTCAATATATTTAAAAGGAATTGCCACGATTTCTGAAAGGTCTTCGCCGGCTTCAAGTATTACTTCATCTTCTTCATCATAATACCAATAGAATTCGACAGGAAATTGTTTATTGCTAAACCTCAACAAGATACCAATGATATCAATAATAAACTTGGAGGAAGCTGAATTGAAATAAGCAAACTTAAAATTAACTTTCAAGGGCGTTTCCCGGTTAAATTTTTTCTGATCGACAATTTCATTTTCAAACATATCGAGATAATCCAATACCTGGTTATAAAATTGCGATACATTCTCGGGCCGCGAAAAACCTTCCATCTCGAAAATATGATATTGGGGTTCAAACCATATTTTCGGGGTAAATTCCGTGGGTTTTATGAATAATGGATTCATTTAATAATACACCTCCGTTTTAAGTTCAACATTTGGAATGCGGATAAGTAAATGAAAATAATACATATGTTTATCCATGGGCTCGAAAGAATATTCTAACTTGCTCCTGGCCAATTTAGCTATACTAATTATTCCAAGTCCCGCCCCTCCCTTGTGATCGATACAAAATTCCCTTGCCGTGTTCTTGTATAACTCTTTTATTTCTTTGTGCGACAGCTTATTTACAAGATCAATCTTATCCCTCAATACTTCCAGTTGTTCCCTGTTCAAAGGATTTCCGGCCCTCACGAGAAAAGTCCCTTCACCGTCTTTCTCGAAAGAAAAATGAATACAATACTTGGAATCACTCTCGGATAAATCTTTGCATTCCAGCTCTCCGGTATGCTTGAGGATGTTTTCCAGGCATTCGACAACGATGGCATAAATAGATTTTTTTGAACTCATGGACATTCCCAACTCGTCCATGCGCAAATTCAGGTCGGATAAAAGAGAACCAATTAGCTCAAAACTAACAGGCCCCCGGTGCACCAAAATTTCCTTGGTCCCTTTTTTCACGGTTAATGCATTTTTAAAGGAGTTAAAATTAAAGCTTTTTAGCTAAAAATAAAAAGCTGTTGCAGTAAAACAGCAAAGGGGTACAATACCATTACCTCTTGTTAAAAATCAACAACTT
>CAZKIR010000262.1:1182-6048 GCA_964552835.1 uncultured Bacteroidales bacterium | reverse complement strand
TAAAAATCAAGGCCACCACGGCAGCCGCCAGGGGCGGGAACCCGAGGCCCACGAGCAAGGGGCCGGCCAGGGCCGCGGGGGTACCGAAGCCAGCTGCCCCCTCGATAAATGCCCCGAACATGAAACCAATGATAATGGCTTGTATCCGCCGATCTTTACTGATACCACTAAACCCGTTGTTAATGGTTAGCATGGCACCCGATTCTTTCAATGTATTCAAGATCAAAAGGGCACCAAAAATGATGATAAGGATGTCAAAGGCCTTGAAAAACCCGAAAACACTAAAGCCTAAAACGTGCAAGACGTCAATTTTCCAAACTACTAAAGAAACAATAGCAGCCAATAGCCAGGCCAGCGGCAAGGCCCTCTTGGCCGGCCAGTTAAAAATCCCCATCAGGACAATGGTGAGCAATATCGGGGCAAACGCGACAAGTGCAATCATAACTATTTTTTTTTATGAACCGCTAAAATAAGGACTTGTTCATGAAAAAAAGATCAAGAACCTATCTTTACCCCGAAAATAATGATATCGTCGAGTTGCTGGTAACCGCCCCGCCATTCGTCAATGGTTTTATCAAGGATTATCTTTTGCTCGGGCATAGGTTTGTGATGAATTTCCGAGAGTAAGCGTTTAAAGGGCTTCGACATGTACTTACGGCCTTTATCGCCCCCGAACTGGTCCACGAAGCCGTCGGAGAAAATATAAAAAGTATCACCAGGCTGGGTTTCGATGATATGATTGGTAAAGGTTTCTTTTTCCTTGGCATAAATCCCGATGGGCATTTTATCTGCCTTGGTTTCCAGGATATCCCCGTTACGGAACAGGTACAAGGGGTTATACGCCCCGGCATACTGTACCCGGTTTTGCTCCGGTTCGATGATGACCAGCGCGATGTCCATACCATCTTTCGATTCGCCTTCTTTCCCGGTTTGCGACAAGGTCGTTTTCACGTTCTCGCGCAAGTCGTTCAATATTAAATCAGCTTGCGTCACCTCGTTCTTGTTCACTATCTCGTTCAGGAAAGATACCCCCAGCATGCTCATGAAAGCCCCTGGCACCCCATGGCCAGTACAGTCGGCAGCCACTAAAACAATCTTGTTGTTTTTACCTGTAATCCAGTAAAAATCGCCGCTCACGATGTCCCTGGGGCGGAATAGGATAAAATAATCATGTAACAAACTATCGATGAACTCGTGGGATGGAAGGGCGGCTTTTTGTATCCGCTGGGCATAATAAATACTATCTGTAATTTCTTGTTTTTGCTTGGTGATCAGCTTGTTCTTGTGATCCAGTTCAATATTGGCCTTCTGGATTCTCCGGTACAAACGGAGGAGCAAGATGGCAAAACCCGTGATGATAATAAAACCGATCACGAAGAACCAGATAACCATGTTTTGCCGTTTGATTTTCTCGTCCTGGACTTTTTTCTCCTTGTTTAAAAGTTGTATACTTGCTTCTTTCTGGGCAGTTTGGTATTTTGTTTCCAATTCCTGGGTTTGGCGAAGGCGTTCCTCGTTTAAAAATCTTTCTTTGGTATTGTGAAACTTCATGTAATAATCAAGGGCAAATTCTATCTTTCCCAACGAGTTGTACGATTCAAAAATCTGCTCGTAATACTGGTAAAGCAATTCGTTTTTATTCAGATCTTTTACTTCCTCTAGTTTATCAAGCAAAATGTTTAATGCTTTTCTATATTGGCCCAGGCGGTTGTAACTAAAGGCCAAACCAAAATAATTTTTTAATGCCTCGGTTTTGTTGCCAAGTTCCATGTTTATGGCTAATGCCCTTTGATAAGACACCAAAGCATCATTAAAACGCTGGCGGTAAATATAAATGGTACCAATATTACCAAGGGAATTAGCAATCTTTGATTTATCCCTGTATTCTTCCCTGATTTCTAAAGCCCGGTTATAATAACTAATGATAGTATCATATTGTTGGATTAAAGAATCAGGTCTATAATAATAGAGAGAATCTATCCAGTAAGCCCCATACCTTGTCCGCAAGGTGTTCCCTATATTATTATTGATAGCAATGGCCATATTATTAAAAGCATCAGAAATTGCCATCTTATCCCCTGTATTTTGAAACATTGATAGTGCCAGCTGGTAATACTCCACGGCTTTTTCATGATTTTCATAGATATCCTGAATAATACCCAGGTTATTATAACAATTCGCGATCCCATCAACATGGTTTAATTTTTGAAAATATGTCAATGCATTTTGATAATAAATGATTGCCGATTCATATTCTTCTAGTTCCCTATAACTATTGCCAATCCTGTATAAGGTGATGGCCAGTTTGCTTTTGTCAGCAAATTTTTCCTGGATACCCACTGCTTCTTTGTAGTGTTCAATGGCTTTATCATATTCTTCTATGTTATAATAAAAAACCCCAAGGGAATTAAGGGTTTCTGAAAGGCTTTCCGGATCACCGGCTTCCCGGGCCCATTTCAAGGATGCCTGCATGTATTCCAAGGCTTTATCCATCTCGTTCATGTCCTGATAATTTTTCCCGATCAACAAGGATACTTTTGCCTTTTCTGCTTTATTATTTTGGTTTTTAAGGCGTTCCATTGCATGGAAAGCATGTTCAAGGGATTGTTCGTACTTGCCCAGCATGAAATAAAGCTTGCTGGTATGGTGGTTAGCTTGTACGAAAATATCGTCTAGTTGATGCTTTTTACTTATTTCAAGGGCCTTGTTGTAATGCACCAGCGCGATAGAATCTTCATAATTCCAGTAATGCAGGTAGCCGATATGGATTTCTGCCCGGGCTTGGCCCTTGTAGTACCCGATATCACAGGACAATTCCAAGGCTTCTTCCGCGAAATGATAGCTTTTCTCGGCAGAGGTATAATATAATTGACCGGAAATCTCGTTTAACTTGTCAGCCTTTTTCTCCAGGTTTCGGATTTGGCGGGCTATATTTTCCAGGCTGTCAATATTTATTTCCACCCCGTTTCCTGCCACCGGGCCACAAGAAATCATGATAAAAAACAATACAATAGCGCTTTTCATCTTCTTCTTTATCATTACTCCTTGTTCAGCCTTTGTTTTCATGGCAATGTCTTATAATTTAATTCCTGGCATGTAGTATTTATAAAAAATATACATGTCTTTCTAAAAAACTAAAAAACAAGAATATAAATCCATATCAATACATAATAAAAATCATTCTTTTCAGTTTTTCGGGCACAATTTATTAAAATAATCTCAAAAAAACTTGACTTGCATGAAAACAAACTATAAATTTATTGCAAATTTAATTTACTGATTTAAAACGGCCATCCTGTCTATTAATCGTTGTTAATGGCTATTACAGGTTAACCAGAAAATATTTTATCGTTCATAAAACAATATTATCATGAGAAAAATCAAGGGGAGGACCATCACATGCATATCATTCTTTTTAATGGTATGGATCGGGTTGTATGCCAATAACCCGGCTAAAGAAAACATGACGGCCTTATCAACTATCCTGAAACCAGACGGAACAATTGATTTGGCCATGGCCAGTCCTGGATCGTATTCAGCCAGTGGCCTCACGTTGAGCACTAATGAAGACGAGGAACCTGTTTTTCAATTGAAATCGGATGGTTCGGATAATGGCTGGTCGGATCCATTTTCTGAAAAAGGGTTAAATAACGCCGTTTATGCAGTGGCCATAGACGATAACGGAAAAGTTTATGTTGGCGGCAGTTTTACTAACGCGGGGGGAAACCCGGATGCTGACTATATAGCTTATTGGTACAATGACAGCTGGTATTCCCTGGGCAGTTCCAACCCGATCAACAATACCGTGTACGCGATCGCGATCAACGGCTACAACGTGTACGTGGGAGGGGCTTTCACGGATGCCAATGGCATCGCGAACGCGGACAAAATAGCCAGGTTCTACAGCTACTACAATACATGGTATGCTTTAGGTTCAGGGCTAAATAACACGGTGAGGACCCTGTTATATCACGATGGGAATTTATATGCCGGGGGTTATTTCTACAATGCGGGCGGGGATTACAATGCCGATTATATTGCCCGCTGGGACGGAAGCAATTGGAACGCGATAGGAACCGGGACAAATGGTGCGGTATTCACGATGGCCGTTGCTAGCAGTTACATGTATGTAGGAGGTGCTTTCACGAGTGCTGGTGGCAATGCACAAGATCGGTACGCGCACTTTTATATACCAAGTAATGTCTGGTATTCCCAACCCCTGGGTTTTAACAACACGGTTTTTTCCATTGCCGTGGATTCTGATAATTATCGCTATATAGGCGGGGCTTTTACTGATGCCGGCGGCAACACCAACGCGGACTATTTTATAAAAGCAAGCTATAGCACGATTTACGATTTAAGTGCCGGTTTAAACAATAACGTGTATTCTATTTATATTGATAACAACAACAATGTATACCTTGGCGGGGGCTTTTATGACGCTAACGGGAATTCGGATGCTGACCGCATTGTTAAATGGAACGGATCATCCTGGTCGGAACTGGGGCCCGGCCTTGCCATAAATTCCTCTTATCCCGTGCAGGCCATCGCCATGGATGCCGACGACAACCTATACGCGGGAGGCAATTTTGAAGAATATGCAAACAAGGTAGGGAACAAGTTTGCCAAATTTGACGGTACCAAGTGGCATGAAATAGGGGCCAGTTTCAATAGCACCGTTTATGCCGTGGCCAAAGACAGTGACGGGGACATTTACGTGGGAGGGGCGTTTTATAATGGTGCGGGCAATCAATACAACGACCGGATCATGCGATGGGACGTGAGCGAATCGGCCTGGTACCCGCTTGCCACAGGTTTAAACGGGTATGTATACGCGATCGAGATCAATGGCTCAGACGTGTATGT
>CAZKIR010000262.1:0-1172 GCA_964552835.1 uncultured Bacteroidales bacterium | reverse complement strand
CAATAACACCGTATATGCCATTGATTACTACAGTGGGCACCTTTTCGTGGGTGGCGCCTTCACTGACGTACAAGGCCAGGCCAACGGGGATTATGTGGCCCGTTTGTGGAGTACCACCTTTTATCAATTAGGCGGTTCCGGGGTAACGGCATTGAACGGCCACGTGAGGGCAATACACGTGAAAGATTTAAGCCATATATACCTCGGGGGAAGTTTTACAAATGGCTGGGGCGAAAGCGATGCAAACTATATTGGCGAGTTTACCACCGGGGGCGCTTGTAATGGCTTGGGCAACGGCTTCAATAGCACCGTATATGATTTACAAATGCACGATGGAATTCTATATGCTGCCGGCTCGTTTTACGATAACACGAACAATAATGACAGGATTGCCAAATGGAACGGTAGTACATGGGAAGCATTAGGTTCTGGCTTAAACAGCACCGTTTATGATATCGAGATCGTGGGCAATAATATATTTGCTGGCGGGTATTTTTCGAACGCGGGGGGCAACGCGAACGCCGACAAGATTGCTTATTACGACGGGGAAATTTGGAATGCGCTGGGCACCCCTCCGGTAAATGAAGATGGATCAAATTATTACGTACGTGCCTTAGTTTTCGACAACAATTACCTTTATAGTGGGGGGTTTTTCAAAAATGTTGGCGATCAAGAAATTGAATATTTCGCTCGCTACGGGGAAATGCCTGAAATTACTTCGATTACCCCTTCTGCCAACCAAACAAAATGCGAGGGCGAGGCCATCAGTTTTAGTGTTACCGCTACTGGCACGGGCTTATCTTATGCCTGGCAAAGAGATGGGGTGACCATTTCTACCTTGTCCTCTTTTACCATCGATCCATTATCGCCTTCTGACGGGGGCAACATAAAATGCAAGCTAAGCAATGCTAACGGGCAAACCTATACCAAGGAAATTAACCTTACTGTCAGGCCATACCCATCCATTTCTGCCCATCCCACTGACCAATCCTTGTGCGAAAACAGCGGGCAAGCAAGCTATTCCGTGTCCGCGTCAGGATACAGCCCACAGTACCAATGGCAACGTCGGACCTCTTCTACCGGCACCTGGTACAATATAACCAGCAGTTCAGACAACGGGGTATACAGTGGTTATAATTCCGCGAACCTCACGGCCCCCGACCCTCCTTCCA
>CAZKIR010000261.1:0-6091 GCA_964552835.1 uncultured Bacteroidales bacterium | reverse complement strand
TTTTTATTGGATTCAAAGATAATCAAAAATATGTAATTATCTACTTACCTCTATAAAGTTTTTCTCGGGTTTTGTCATGTAAAATTAAGAGAAAACCAATAAAAAAACCGCCCCTGTTGATAAGTTTGGAAAAAACGCGGCCAATCTCATGCATTCCCCATCATACAAGAATTTCCGGCCAGCCACCCGGTAGAATAAGCTATTTGAAGGTTAAACCCGCCGGTTTCGCCGTCCATATCGATTATCTCACCGGCAAAATAAAGGCCATTGACAATTTTTGACTCCATGGTTTTAGAAGAAATTTCACGGACAGGAATACCTCCTGCCGTGATAATGGCTTCTTTGAAAGGTCGTGGACGGGTAACGCGAAAGGGCAAGTTTTTTAAAAGGTGCCGGATATTTTTTCTCTCCTTCGCGGAAATTTGGTGGCATTCCTTGGCGGGATCAAGTTTAAGCATTTCCAAGAAAACCGGCACCATCGCGCTAGGCAACCAATACCGGAAGATGTTGGCCAGCTTTTTCTTACCGTTCTCGTTTAAATCCCTCAGCAAGCGGTTGTCCAATTTTTGTTCGTCCAGGGCAGGCTTGAGGTCAATGGTAATATCAACCTTGTTTTTCTTGTCAAGTTCTTGCACGGCCCTACGGCTTAATGTTAAGATAATTGGACCCGAGAGGCCAAAGTGCGCGAAGAGCATTTCCCCAAAATCTTCGCTCACTTTTTTATCATTTACCCACAACATGGCCTTCACGTTTTTCAAGCTAAGGCCCATCATTTTTCCAGCCATGCTGCCCTCGGTTTCCAGGGGCACCAGAGCGGGGCGGGGTTTTACCAACGTATGCCCGGCTGCCTTGGCCATTTCGTGGCCATCCCCATTGGAACCCGTGGCGGGATAGGATTTGCCACCCGTTGCAAGTATGACCTTCGGGGCAGAAAATATTTTACCATTGGCTTGCACCCCTTTTATGATGTTGTCTTCAATTAATAGCTTTTCTACACGGTGCCCAGTCAAACGTTCCGCCCCCTTTTCATCAGCCCAGGCAAGCAAGGCATTCAACACGTCGGCCGCCTTGTTACTGGCCGGGAAATACCGGCCGCCCCGTTCCAGTATGGTTTGCACCCCGCGAGAATGAAGCAATTCCAAAATATCCCCTGAAAAAAAAGAAGATAAGGCTGGCCGAGGGAAACGCCCATCAGGGTATATATGTTTCACGAAATCGCGCAAGGGCAAATCGTTGGTAATATTGCAACGGCCCTTGCCGGTAATCAACAACTTCCTTCCTTCCCGCTCCATCTTTTCCAATAACACCACCTTGCCCCCGTGTCTTGCGACCCTGCCAGCCGCCAACAAACCGGCAGGGCCACCGCCCACGACAACAACATCATAATTTTTCATACCCGCGAAATTAACAGAAGTTTTTTTGCCGTTCAAATAAATAGTTATACTTTTGCAACCACTAAATTTTTAACAAACTTAATGTTAATTCATTCATTCTTATGCCAGCAAAAATAAGATTATCCAGACATGGACGAAAAAGCAGGCCGTACTACCACATCGTGGTAGCGGACAGCAGGGCGCCACGAGATGGCCGGTACATTGAGAAAATTGGGATGTACAATCCCGTTACCAATCCTGCTACAATTGAAATAGATTTTGACAAAGCGCTCGACTGGTTGCAAAAAGGGGCATTGCCTACTGATACGGCCAGATCGATATTGTCCCGAAAAGGGATCATGTACAAGAAGCATTTGCTAGAAGGTGTGAAAAAAGGAGCCTTCAGCGAAGAAGAAGCCGAGCAAAAATTTAGCTCTTGGATAGCCGACAAAGAAAGAAAACTCGTGGCCGAAAAAGAAAAAGTAAACAAAAGCGAGGAAGAAAAAGCTAAAGCCCGGTTAGAAGAGGAAACAAAAATCAACGAGGCCCGTAAAGCGGAATTTGCAAAAAGAAACTCGCAACTAGCGGCTGAAGCTGAAGCGGCAACAAAAGCAAAAGAAACTGAAAAAGAACCGGCGGAAGAAGCAAAAGCTGAAGCTGCCCCTGAAAGCGCTGAAGAAACTAAGGCCGAAACCGAAGAGACCAAAGTAGAAGCAGAAAAAACAAAAACTGAAGCTAGCGCCGAAGAAGCCGCCCCCGAAGCCAAAGAAGAAGAAAAGAAAAAAGAAGGCGGAGAAGAAGAAAAAACAGAAGAAAACAAGTAATCAGGCATGAAATGATCCTGGAAAAAGGCCCATTTGTTGGCACCTTGTCCAAAACACACGGGACTGACGGGACATTAATCCTAAAATTTGACCCTGATTTTATTGATATTTTAAAAGAATTGGAACTGGTATTTATCGATATAGATAAACAACCGGTTCCATTTTTTTTTGAAAAACTTGACTTCCGTAACCAACGAACAGCCCACGTTAAATTTCTGGATTTTGACGACACGGAAGTCCCGGAAGAACTCCTTGGCAAAAAAATATACCTCCCCCCGGAATATGTTGTAAGCGAAGAACAATATTTTGAAGAAGACGTGACCGGTTTTAGCATTAAAGACAAATACCTGGGCAAGATAGGATCCGTAGAAAGCCTTATTGATCACCCCAAAAATCCCCTGTTGGCCATGCAAACAGAATATGATATTGAATACATACCTATCCTGGGCAACATGATCACGAAAGTAGATTACAGCCAAAAAATCATTTATACCCGATTACCCGATGGACTAATAAATCACTAAATAACAATCTTTTGATAATATTACAAAAAATAGATAGGTAAATATGTTAATGTATTCTTAATGCTACTATAATAATTTTTACAGGAAAAATAACTATTTTTGATTAATTTATCCTTTATTAATCTTGTAATATAAAATAAAAACAGTAAACAGATGAAAAAAATAGCATTTATTGGCCTTTTCATTTTGGCATCAAGCGCGTTAAACGCCCAAGTTTTTAGCACCGGGCAAACCCTGAAACCCGGGCGTTTTTCCGTAGGCATTAACCCGGTTTTCCAGGGAAACAACCTGGGTGTATACTTGCATGGTGGGTATGGCATTGCCACCGGGCTGGACCTTGCCACCAAAGTAGGCCTGGGGCTCGGGGGCAATTATTTTGGTGCTGACCTTGAATGGGCATTGCACGGGGGCAAGCCCTATGTATCCTTAACGGCCGGGGGCCACATGCAAGGCAGCGACGTGGGCATTGACGGCACGCTGAACCTGACCGTGCCCGTGTCGAAAAGCGTGGAATTATTCTCGGGCCTGGACATGGACATGAATTTTGGCAATAATAACACTACCTTGCCGGTTTGGGTGCCCATTGGCATGGAAGTAGGCATTCGCCAATCCATCGCGATCATCCTCGAGGGCGACATCGCGATTACCGATGATGCTGCTTCGATTTTCGGCGGGGGGCTGGCATTCTATTTTTAAATCAATTATTTAATAAAAATGCATAAATACCTTTTTATTCTTATGGCAATATTACTCGGTTGTAAGGCACAATACCCTGCCCTGGAAACCGTGAAAAAAGTAGACTTAGAAAAATACGCCGGCAAATGGTACGAGATTGCTACCATACCCCAGGGGTTCCAAAAAGGCTGCATTTGCTCCATGGCAGAGTACAAGACAAATCCCAAGGGCTACGTGGAAGTTTACAACTCTTGCCGGAAAAACATCCCCGACGGGAAACTAAAAACCGTGAAAGGAAAGGCTTTTCCTGTAAAAGGTACCGGTAATTCCAAGCTTAAAGTACAATTTTTCTGGCCATTCCGTGCCGATTACTGGATCGTGGAACTGGCCCCCGACTATTCACACGCGGCCGTGGGCAATAAATCAAGGGAATACCTCTGGATTTTATCGCGTACCCCTGGCCTGCCCGACAGCACCTATCAATCACTCCTGGATAAACTGGAAAAAAAACAATTTGACGTGTCCATGCTGCAAAAAACCAGGCAAAATTGTGAATGATACAGAATTTGCAGGGTGTTTTTTTTACCTATTCCGCGAAACCGCTTCATCTCTGAAAGAAGGGGGCGCGATTGTTATAGAAATAGCAAGGCGGAACAAATCCATCTACGCCAACAATAACAAAAGGGAAATAAAAAGCCTGACGGTAAAGGGCAACGTGTTCAAGAAAGGAAATAAATATATCCTGTCCGATCCTGTTTTCGAGCTTTGAGTGAATAGAAACGTATTAGGCTAAGGATGCAAAAAACACATTCAATGATTGGACTAGAAGCCATACTTTCCATACAAAACCTACAAGAATTTACCGATGCAAGCCTTACAATATTCCGCTACCAGGCAGCCCATAACCCCTTGTACAAAAGATACCTGGAACTGCGTGGCGTACATCCCGCCCGGGTAAAAACCATCGAACAAATCCCTTTCCTGCCTATTGAATCCTTTAAAACCCATGACATAATCACGGGAAACCACACCCCACGGGCAACTTTTACCAGCAGTGGCACCACGGGAATGAAAACCAGTAGGCACCTGGTGGCAGACCTGGCCTTGTACGAAAAAAGTTTCCTGAAAGCCTTCGAGCTATTTTATGGCCGGCCTTCCCGGTATTGCATTCTCGCCCTTCTCCCCTCCTACCTCGAACGGAAGGGTTCTTCGCTGGTGTACATGGCAGATAAACTGATCCAGGAAAGCCGGGACCCGGAAAGCGGGTTTTTCTTGAAAAATACTGATAAGCTCCTGGCCACCCTAAGCAACAAGCAATCAGAAAAAACCCCGACCATCTTACTCGGCGTAAGCTTTGCCCTATTGAATTTGGCCGAGAAACACCAGCCCGATCTCTCGGGCATCACCGTGATAGAAACCGGTGGAATGAAAGGCTACCGGAAAGAAATTACCCGGTTAGAACTGCACGCCATACTGAAAAGCCATTTTAAGGTGGAAACTATTCACTCCGAGTACGGCATGACCGAGTTGCTATCGCAGGCCTACTCAAAGGGAAATGGCCTTTTTCAAACCCCGCCCTGGATGAAAGTCATGATCCGGGACGCGTACGACCCCTTCGAGATAAAAAATCCCCCGGCCCCCGGCGGCCTCAACATCATCGACCTGGCAAATATTCACTCTGTTTCATTTATCGAAACCCAGGATATAGGAAAAATACACGGGGATGGCCGGTTTGAAGTACTCGGAAGGATGGGCGCGAGCGATATAAGGGGGTGCAACCTGATGGTAGCAGGGTAAATCGTCCTTGCTTGTTATCAATCGTTTAATGTCCAAAGATACAGCTACGTCCGAAATCTATTATCAGCATACATATAATACTAGCTTTCAGATATGACCACTTCTTTATCCTTGTTCACGAATTGGTATTGAAGGAAAGAAAAAGAGTTCTTTGGTTTTACTTTTATCCAGCAGCGATACTTGATCATCCACTTTAGTCTTTTGGAAAGGGGCCTCCATTTTATATAACCAGCAATATAAGGGTGAACGTGCAACTCTATCATGTACAAGTTATGCTGGTTTACATGGGATGAAAGTTTATTCTCGATTTCGTCCACGAAAAGGGTAGTATGGGGAACTTCCCCACTGCCCTTGCAAGATGGGCATTTCTCGTACACCTTAATATCCATAACCGGACGTACCCGTTGCCGGGTAATCTGCATCAAACCAAATTTACTTAAAGGCAGGATATTATGCTTGGTACGATCCACTGCCATGGCTTCCCGCATTTTATCATAAAGCTTTTGCTTATTTCCCGGGGCGTGCATATCAATAAAATCTACCACGATAATGCCACCCATGTCTCGCAAACGCAATTGACGGGCTATTTCCTCTGCAGCCGCGAGGTTTACCTCTAACGCATTAGTTTCTTGATTATTAGCATTTTTTGTCCGGTTTCCACTATTCACGTCAATCACGTGAAAAGCTTCTGTATGCTCAATGATAAGGTAAGCCCCATGTTTAAAAGAAACCGTCTTGCCAAAAGAACTTTTTATCTGCTTATCAATCCCATATTTTTCAAAAATAGGTTGCTTGCCCGAGTATAACTTAACAATTTTTTCTTTCTCGGGGGCGATGGAACTAATAAATTCCTTAATCTCCAGGTACACGCTCTCGTCATCAATATAAATATGATTAA
>CAZKIR010000260.1:0-6188 GCA_964552835.1 uncultured Bacteroidales bacterium | reverse complement strand
CTCAGGGCAAACGTTGAAACCCGCCTGGCCGAGAAAATATCCTGGATAAACAATATTTCTTACGTATATTCCAAGCAAATCGGGCTTAATGAAGGCGGAACAGGATATGACGGGGGCATCATGAATATTTTCTGGTACAATCCTTTCCTGCCCGTACGCGACCCGGAGAATCCCGACCGGTTCTTTATTAACCCCATCCTGCCCATGGTGGACAATCCCCTCGCGGGCATCGAAGGCCAAAAAGACCAGGAAAATTTCTCGAACCGGCTGGACGGAAAAACAAGCCTGAAAATTGAAATCCTCCCGGGTTTTACTTCCACCACCAATTTTATCGCCAATATTGATAATAACTATGGACGCAGTTATTTATCGAAACTGCATACATACAGCGGAAGGGATCAGGGCGGAAGCGCTCGTTTTGAAGGGCACTTGAATGTTGGCCTGCGCCTCGAGCAACACCTGAACTATCAAAAAACGATAGGAAGAAACTATATCAGCCTGTTGGGTGGGTTCATTAACCATAATTATAATGGTAATTCCTGGAACGGTAGTTCCACCGGGTATGCCGGTGACAATATCCATTACGTGCAATCCGGTACCAATACGCTCAGTGCCAGCAATGGCCTTGGCCAGTCAAGAAAACTGTCATTTATCGGGCGGTTGCAATATACCTTCGACGAGACCTACGTGCTGCAAGGTAACGTGCGGTATGACGGTTCGTCAAAGTTTGGTCCCGAAACGCGCTGGGGCTTGTTCCCCTCGGCATCGGCTGCCTGGAAAATGCAAAACATGGATTTTATCAAGCTGAATTTCCCGTGGATAAGCGAGCTAAAACCCCGGGTAAGTTATGGGGTGTCCGGCAATGACCGCATAGGTGACTACCGGTATCTGGACACTTATGGTGCGCAGGGCGGTTTTTATAATGATCAGGATTTAAATACGGCCATGTTGCTCGATAACGACATATACCCGGGAACCGGCCCCTTGTACAGGTTCAACCCCAGGCTGCGCTGGGAAGAAACAAAAGAAACCAACGCGGGGCTTGACCTGGGCCTGATGGAAGGCCGGGTGAGCTTTACTGCCGAGTATTACCGGCGGGTCTCTGATAAACTATTGTTCAACATGAGCCTCCCCCGTAGCACCGGGTTTAACAAAAGCCTTGTAAACATCGCGAGCGTTTTAAACCATGGGGTGGATTTTTCCCTGCGTAGCCATAACGTGAGCAAGGCTTTTAAATGGACCACGGCCATCACCTATTCTTATAACCAGAACGAGGTACTTTCGCTTACTGATGAAGAAAACGAGATACATTATGAATATGAAAAAGCGGTAATCGCGGGTTACCCGGTTTGGGGTTTCTGGGGGTATGAAACCGACGGCCTGTATGAAACACAGGAAGAAATTGATAATGGCCCCACGCCACCAGCCGATGTCGCGCCAGGTGACGTGAAATACCAGAACACGAATGCCTTGTTGCCGGAAGGGGAAACCGATGATGTGATCAATAGCGATGACTATACATACCTGGGGTCAGGCATCCCCTCTTCAATTTTCTCCCTGAACAATTCATTCCGGTACAAGGGGCTTGAGCTCACGGTTTTCATACAAGGCATACACGGGAAAAAAATATACAACGCCACCCGTAAATGGCTGGAAAGCATGTCAAACCCCTTTAATTTGCCAACCCGCATGAAGGACCGGTGGCCACACGACAAAACATCAGGGATTCCTAGGGCAAACTACCAGGATCAGAACAACGGGCAATTTTCTGACCGCTTTGTGGAAGATGGTTCCTATGTCAGGCTAAAAGATGTTGTACTGGGTTATAATTTCCCTTCAAGATGGTTTAACAACATAAACATGAGCAGCGCCAAGATATACCTGAGCGCCCGCAACATGTTGACTTTTACCAATTACACTGGTTTAGACCCCGAGGTGGGGGATACGGACAACGGCAGGATACCCCAGTTTAAAACGATTGTATTAGGATTAGATGTTAACTTATAAAAATTTCCAATTATGAAAAGCAAGTATAAAATAATCATACCGGCAATATTGGCAATTCTTTTTGCTACATCATGTTCAGACGATTACCTGGACCTAAAACCTGTGAAAGGGAGCAGTTCCGAGATACAATTCGGGACCGAGGCAGGGGCCGAAACGGCCTTGGTCGGGTGCTACGACATCATGGCCAAAGATGGCAGGTGGTTCATGTGGTTATATTGGTTAGATGGTTTTCAGTACACCAAGAGTGGGATGTGGATTAGTTATGACGATCCGGGGGCAGTCATTACCCAAAATGGCAGTTATCCCTACCCTATATCGAGTGGAAGAGACCTCTCTCAAACATTTTGGTCCAGTTGCTACCTGCAAATCGGCAAACTGAATTATTTTCTGGCCAACGTGGTGAATACCCCTTTCACGAACCCTGATCGATTGCCCGAGGCCATGGCCGAGGCAAAATGCATGCGGGCGTATAATTATTTTCACCTGGTGCAATTTTTTATAAGGGTGCCCCTCATGTTAAGCCCTTCTGATCCGGATTACCCGGAACAGGTGGAGCCCGGGGAAACCTACGGGCAAATATTCAAGGATTTGCGTTACGCCTTCAAGCACCTCAAGTACAAGGACGAAGCATTGGCCACCCCCCATTTGCCCACGAATACAAGTGGCGCCCCCGAATATGCCAGGATGACAAAGGGGACAGCAGCAGCTCTTCTTTCAAAAGTATTCCTCACCCCCCAGAACAACCCCTATTATAACCCCGACAGCGCGGCCTATTACGCCGGGTTGGTAATAGACGAGGGCGGCTATAGCCTGGAACCCAATTTTGATGACTTGTGGGGCATTGCCAATACCGTGCCCAGCGAAGAAATGATCTGGCAGGTACCTGTGTCAAGCGAGCCGCCTAACAACGGGCCTACCATCTCGGTATGGGGCCGCCCGGGACAAAGCTGGTTCCGCGTACAACATTTCATGGTGGATTTATACAAGGATTCTATTATCTATAATGATTTTACCAATAGCGAAGGGAAAATCGTGAGGAGGATCCCGCTTGATACCTTTTATGTAGACCTGCGGGAAGCAGCCACCATGAGCGCCAAAGATACTATCAAGTGGCAGGGCGAGATGTTTGACGAGAAGTACGCGGAAGGTGCCCAGACAACCCATACCGATAACCCCAGGATGTATATCCTCCGCCTGGCCGATATCATTTTGATCAAAGCCGAGGCACTGAACCAGGCTGATTTTAATGCTAATAAACAGGAAATTGTAGATTTAATTAATCAGATACGCGACAGGGCCTACTACGTGAATACCGCGGATCACCCCGGGCTATCGGAAGACTTATACAGGCTAAAGCCGGAAGATGTTAGTTCACAGGAAGAAATGGTCTTGATCATTGAAGAGGAAAGAAGAAAAGAATTGTTCTTCGAGGCTAAAATTTGGTTCGACATGAAACGAACAGGCCGGTTCGTGGACTTTTATTTTGACGGCGATCAATCCAAAAAATACCTGGAATACATGCCAATATCCCAAAAAGAATTGCAATTGAACCCGAGGATTGAGCAAAATGAAGGATATGACTGATTATCAATAATAAAATATAAAAATGACAAGACTACTGATTTTTAGAACACTGGTTATTGTTTTCCTGGTTTTTTCAGGACAGGTCTTGATTGGCCAATCAAAAAAAACATGCAAACGCGCCACCACGTTTTTCGGGCTGCATTTCGATTTTCATGCCGGCCCCGGCTGTGATGAGGTGGGCAAAAACGTGACAAGGGAAATGGTACAAAAAATCATTGATGCTGCCAACCCCGATTTCCTGCAGACCGATTGTAAAGGTCACGCGGGTTACGCGAGTTACCCGACCAAAATTGGCACCCCGGCCCCTGGCTTCGTGAAAGACCCCCTGGAAATATGGAGCGAAGTTACCAAAGAAAATAAGGTGCAGTTCTATGTCCATTATTCAGGTGTATTGGACGGGCAAGCCATAAAAAAACATCCCGAATGGGCAGTAATAAACCCTGACAAAACACCAGCCAAGAGGGCCACATCCTTTTATTCGCCTTATGTTGACAGCCTCATGATACCGCAGCTAAAAGAAATCATCGATAATTACCAGGTAGATGGTTTCTGGATAGATGGCGAATGCTGGGGCGTGGGACTGGATTATTCCCTGGCAGCGCGAGAGGCATACAAAACCGCGACAGGGAAAACCAGCATACCATGGACCGATAAATACCCGGGGGTTCACGAGTACCGGCAGTTTCAACGACAAGCTTTCAGGGATTACCTGAAGCATTACCTTGACGAGCTGCACGGGTATGACCCCAACACCTGCATCGTAAGCAATTACGCGTACACACATCAAATGCCCGAGGCCGTTACACTGCCCATGGATTTCCTGTCGGGCGATATGTCCCCTGTCAATGCCGTTAATGGCGCCCGGCTCGACGCGCGCGTCATGTGCCGGCAAGGCATTCACTGGGACCTGATGTCATGGGGGTTTACCAATAAGTGGTCGGATGAAGGGGGCGTGGTGTACAAGCCTGCCAAACAGTTAATGCAAGAGGCTGCCATCGTCCTGTCCCATGGTGGGGCTTACCAGGTGTACACGAAACAAAAGAAAGACGGATCAATATATGAATGGACCCTGCCCGTGTTAGAAGAAGTAGCAGCATTTTGCCGGGCGCGCCAGCCCTGGTGTTATAAATCCAGGCCCAAAAATGATGTGGCATTGGTTTACGCTACTTCGGCCTATTATAAACAAACAGAATATACTTTTGCCCCTGGCCCCGGGAAAATTGATTTTATCAATGGCCACCTGCAATGTTTATTGGCCTCGGGACAAAATACAGGGGTAGTGATAGAAGATAATTTATTAAAAGGGCAAGATGTATCCGAATTCGGGACATTAATCTATCCCGAATGGGGCAGTATCTCACCGGAACTCAAATCCCTGCTGTTAAACTATGCAGAAAAAGGAGGCAACCTGATTGTCATAGGACCTGATAATGCCAAAATTTTCAAAGAATCACTGGATATTGACTTTCTGAATGAACCACTGGTACGTACTAACGGATTAATGTTTAAGGATATGCTGGCCAATATCCAAAGTGCGTCGGTAGCAGTAAAGCCGGGTGATAAGGTACAAACTTTTGGCGTTTATTATGATAACTGGGATACCACAACACCATCCCGATCGGCAGCTACCATTACCAACCACGGCAAAGGAAAAATTGCCTGTGTGTCTTTTGATTCCGGTAAAAACTACGCCAAACGGGCTACCACGGTTCAACGCGATTTTATGGATGCCCTGATCGATCACCTCATGCCTGAACCCTCCATTCAAATGGAAGGAACCAACGATATTGACGTGGTAAATTCCTTTACCACTAACAAACAACAGGCCATTCATCTGGTAAACACGGCAGGGCCACATTCAAATGAGAACAATTACCTCACCTTTGATAACTTTCCGCGTTCCGGCCCCATTCATCTAAAAATTCATGCCGATCGCAAGCCCCGAGGTCTATTCCTTCAACCGGCCAATCAGGCCATTCCCTTTGAATACAAAAACAACAAAATAACCTGCACCATACCGGAAATCGATGTGTATCAAATATTGGTCATCGAGTAATTAATTTCGAATGGATATAAACATGAAATGCAATAATAAACATATTTTCTTTCTGTCATTATTAATAAACTCATTAACTGCATCAATTATCAGTAAATTCATCAATTAGCAATGCCATGACGAATCAGTTATTTTTAAAAGCCGAGAAGTATACTGAAAACATTTTGAGGTTCAGGATAAGCCATAAGGATGTTTTTCAGGAAAGTTTAACAGAGCGATATAACATTATCCGACTGCAAACTGAAGAAATAATACCAAAAGCATCTATTGACTCTTCAGGCACCATAACCATGCCGGAAACCACTGGAAGCAGGATCAATCAATTCCATGCTTATCCATTTTCCGATTTTGATAACCTGTCATCCTCAGAACAGGAAAGGATTCGACAAATGTTATTAAAATATGCGGATGAACCCTCTGAAGGAAGTGTTATCGGCGAACCCGGTGAAATAATCAATACCCGGGAAAATAATGCACCCGATAAAGCTGCCAAAAATACCCAGGGAAGTATTATAAAAATTCCCATGCAGAACGACGAAAG
>CAZKIR010000259.1:5437-6199 GCA_964552835.1 uncultured Bacteroidales bacterium | reverse complement strand
ATTGTTTTTTACCGGGAAGTTTAGCTTCACTTGTATGGTGTCGCTTCCATCCCCTTCGTTCGAGCTTGATGAGGTTTCAGAAAATTCAACGATCGGCCTGTAGATGCCCAAGGTAATATAATCCCCGTCATCAAGGCTGACATTGCTTGATACATGTAACCCGCTTTCCAAGGAAGTGGTATAAGGCGTGGCCCCGCTGCTAAAGTCGCCATCAGCATCTACCCAAATCGCGTAACGGGTATAGCCCGCGGGCTTTTCTGGTAATTTGGTTGAATCGATCGAGAAAAGAATGGTGCCCACGTCATTGGTTTTGTCCACTCTCCATTCCCTGCTAATTCTTCTCGCGTAGGAAGAACCATTTGGTATCTCGGTAGTGGTCCAACTGGAGGTTCCCTGGTTGTCATGCCCCATCAACAGGTAATCCCCATTATCCAGCGAGTTGGCATTGCTTATTTTTAACAAGCTATCTGACATGGCTGCCGAATGGGTATTGTCCACGTCCTCGCGGCCAATGCCTACCAGGCCGTAGCCGTGTCCCGCCTCGAACGCGTAATAATCGTTTGCCACGCTAATATTATATTTTGAGGAGAGATAATTTTCAACGATAATCCGCTGGGCATTATTCAGGTGTATGTTGAAATAAATGATCTCGGCAATATCCCCGTCATACATGCCATAGGTATTATGACCGCCAATTACCATCCCGGTTTCCCAGTTAAAATCAGAGGCATCGTTACTGCCATTTTGCACTTGGGTCCCGTT
>CAZKIR010000259.1:1762-5427 GCA_964552835.1 uncultured Bacteroidales bacterium | reverse complement strand
ATACAGGTATTGCCCCGAGCCGAACACGACATCCGACATGGCTATATGGGCATTTCCGTCATTATAGCTAAGCGGGCTGGTGATGATTTCGGTGTTCGTGTATATCCTGTTGGCCAGGCTACCGCCACTTAAACCGAAATTTCTATCGTGCGATGTGCCCGTGTTGGATACGGGGTCTACCACGGCCGTGAAGCTACCGTTCGCGTCGGTTGACTTGAATACCGCGAACAAGCTATAATCTGTTTCCACGAGATCGCTCGTGGTGATGCCCGACCATTCCGTGCCATCGAACCGTACTACCGGGTAATTGTTGATCTCCCCGGCTTCGAGGCTGGGCTGGTCGCTGCCTGTTAATTGAACAGCATCGTTGTTATTGCCCGAGGCATCGCTCCAGTTAGCTATGTTCCCCCCATCGTTTACCCCGCTAATTAAATCGGCTTTTAGCCAAATGGCGTTGCTGCTTTGGTTGCCCACGCCGCCAGGCCCGTAAAACCCTTCCTCGTCATTGTCGTTGATCGTGTACAGGTGTACCGTGTCAGATCCAATGGTAGAGGTAGCGGAGGCGTTGCTCAAGGTAAGCCGGATGGTTTCGTCCATTTCTTTTTCCCCGTCATCGTTCACGGGAATGGAGATATTTGCCGAACCATTCCCGGCGGGGATAGTCAAGGTGCTATCGTCCAGGGTATAATCCTGTCCATTGCTGGCTGTTCCGCCTGTTATGGCATAGTCAACAGTTACCTCCAGGCCCGACACGGCCGACAGGCTTACCTGGATTTCAGCAGGGCTTGTTTCCTCCGGCCCGTTGGACGTGGTGGAGAAGAATTCAACCGTGGGCACCGGGTCATTGTCAACGATGGTGTAGGTATACACGTCATTGTCGCCCAAGTTGGCATTTACCGGGTTGGATAAGGTTATGACAATGGTTTCGTTGTTCTCGTCTATCACGTCGTTCGTGATGGCAATGTCAAAACTCGTGCTGGTGTTCCCGGCCGCGATGGTGGCCGTATCATTGGCCAAGGTATAATCCGTGCCGCTTCCGGTGGCCGTTCCACCTGTTACGGTATAGGCTACCTTGGTTTCTGTCCCGCTTGCCCCGCCTGACAAATCAATAAAGACTGTTTTCAAGGTCGTGCTTTCCAGGCTGTTCGCGCTCGTGGCCCGGAAGGCTATCTCGTGGGTTGCATCGTTGTCGTTTATCGTGTACACGTGTTCGTCAACCGTTCCAAGGCTAAGATTGGAAGACGGGTTACTCAGGGTAATTTCCAGGGTCTCATCCGTCTCTACATCGGTATCCTCGACCACGGTCAGCGAGATGCCCGCGCTGTCATCGCCGGCACTGATGCTTAAGGACCCGTTTGCCAAGGTATAATCAACCCCGCCTCCAGTGGCGGTTACCGGTGTAACGATATAATCTACCGTTATTGCCCGGTTTAGCTTGTAGTTTAATTCAACAATAATATTTTTTGATAAAACGCTTTCATCATCGTTCGAGGCAGAAAGGGCAAAATTCACGATGGCCTCGTGGGTTGTTATTATCAAGTAATGGCCATCGGTAATATCCACTAGTTCTGCCTGGTATTCGCCGCCGTTAAGGGAGAGGGGGTATTGGATCGCACCGCTTGAAAAATCCCCATCCGCGTCGAGCCAGATACTGTACTCGCGATGCCCGGCAGCTTTTGTAGGCAGGATGGAGGTATCCACCTTCAGGGTAGCGCTACCAATATCACCCGTTTCGTCAAACCGCCATTCCCTGGCCAATCTTCTTATGTTACTGCCGGCGTTTGGCAAATCATTGGTAGTCCATGAAGAAATATCCCCGTTGTCATGTCCAAATAGCAAGTATTCCCCATCACCCAGGTCATTGGCGTTGGCCACGGTGAGGATATCAGCAGATTTCCCGGCCGTGTGGATGCTATCCGCATCTTCCCGGCCAATCCCCGCGACATCATTTCCATAGTTCAACTCGTATCCATACATATCGTTAGCGATGGCAATACCGTACTTCGCCGCGAGATAGTTATCAACAATTTTTCGCTGTGCCCCGTTCAAGCGGGTATTATAGTATATTAATTCGGCCATATCACCATCAAAATACCCGAAATTGCTGTGGCCACCTATTACCAAACCACTTTCCCAATTAAAATCTGAATGGTCGTTATTGCCCGATTGTACTTTACTACCGTCGGCGTAAATGAAATGGCCTGAACCTGAAACAACTTCTACCATGCCCATGTGAACACTGCCATCGTTGTAATCCGAGGGGCTGCTAATGGTTTCTGTATTGGCATAAATCCTGTGGGCTAGCTTGTTGCCTCGTATGCCGAAGTCCCTGTCATAAGAACCTGCACTGTAACTCACGGGTTCCACCACGGTAGCAAAAGTACCGTTTGCATCCGTAGATTTGAACACGGTATACAAGGTGAAATTGGTTTCTACCAGGTCGCCCGTGGTCAATCCCATCCAGTTTGAGGTTCCGTTAAACCGGATAACCGGTTTCCCGTTTATCTCGTTGGTTTGGTAGGTAGGTTGGTTTCCCCCGGTGGCCTGGACAGCGTTGTTCGCGTTGCCCGATGTATCTGGCCAGGAAGCAATACTGGTCCCGTCTGTTTGTCCCGAGAGCGCGTCGGTCCTTAGCCAAATCGGGTTGTTGCTCGTGGAGCCCACGCCGCCTGGGCCGTCGTAGCCAGCGTAGTCGTTGTCGTTGATGGTGAACACGTGTACGGAGTCACTGCCAAGGTTTGCCGTGGAAGAAGCATTGCCCAGGGTAATCCGCACGGTTTCGCCTGGTTCTATTTCCCCGTCATCATTAATAACCAAGGGCAAATTGGCCGTGGTGTTACCGGCTGTTATGGTCAAGGTGCTGTCTGACAAGAAAAAGTCTGTAATATTGTTTGCCGTTCCGCCCGATAAGGAATAATCTACCGTAACATCAAGGCCGGAAACAGCCGACAGGCTTACCTCTATGTTTTGGGAACCGCTTTCTTCAGCCCCGCTCGCGCTGGTTGAAGTAAATTGTACCGTGGGCACGTCATCATCATCATTTATCGTGTAGGTGTATTCCGTGTTTGTGCCCAAGCCGGCATTTACCGGGTTTGACAAGGATATGATGATGGTTTCGTTTTGTTCGTCTATGGCATCATTCACGATACTGATATCAAAAGAGGTACTGGTTTCCGTGGCCAGCACGGTGGCCGTTCCATCGGCCAGGGTATAATCTGTTCCTCCCCGGGTAGCCGTACCGCCGGTTACTTTATAATCAATCGTTGTATTTTGCGAGGGATTGGCCGAAGAAAGGCTGATACTTAAGGTTTTCAGGGTCACGTTTTCAGCTTTGTTGTCGCTCGTGGCGGTAAATTCAATGGTACGGGTTTGATCATTATCATGTAGCGTGTAAGTATGCTTGGTATTGTCTCCAAGGCTCACGCTGGCCGTGGGGGAGGAGATGGTGACCTCGATGGTTTCATCGTTTTCCTCGTCACCGTCGTCGGTTATCGTGGCACTAATATTCACGCTGGTATTTCCAGCCGTTATGGTGGCCGTTCCATCGGCCAGGGTATAATCTGTACCAGTACCCGTGGCGGTGCCGCTTACTGCATAACTGACGGATACATCCCGGTTTATCGCGTAATTTAGGCCCACTTCAAAATCAACCGGTGTGCTGTCCT
>CAZKIR010000259.1:0-1752 GCA_964552835.1 uncultured Bacteroidales bacterium | reverse complement strand
TCAGAAATGGTGTCGATAAACTGGATTACTGGTTCAAAGCAAGTTATTGCCAGGTAATGATCATCGGTGATGTTCACGTTGCTTACCGTGTAAACTGTATCTGAAAGGCTTAAGGGATATTGGGTTGCCCCGTTCGAGAAGTCGCCATCGGCATCAAGCCAAATGGAATACTCGGTATGGTTTGCCGGTTTTGTTGGTAACAAGCTGGTGTCAATGGTTATCGTTAGGGCCCCCACGTCACCACCTGTTTCATCAAAGCGCCATTCCCTGGCCAGTTTCCTGATGTTCGTGTCTGTACCCGGTATTTCTGTATTTGTCCAGCTCGAGATATTGGCATTGTCATGCCCGAACAGCAAGTATTCCCCGTCTTCCAGGTTATTGGCGTTGCTCACTTGCAATATATCGGCCGATTTGGCCGCCGTGTGGATACTATCTGCATCTTCCCGGCCTATTCCCGCTACATCGTTTTCATGGCCCGTGTCGTGCGCGTACAGGTCGTTTGCTATCGCGATACCGTATTTGGCAGCCAGATAGTTTTCCACGATTTTTCGTTTAGCCCCGTTCAAGCGGATGTTGTAATAGATAACTTCTGCGATATCCCCGTCAAGGTACCCGAAATTGTTATGTCCGCCGATGACCATCCCGCTTTCCAAGGTAAAATCTGAATGGTCGTTGTTCCCGGATTGTACTTTTGCCCCGTCCGCGTAAATATACTGGCCTGAACCAGAAACTACCTCGGCCATACCAATATGGGGATTGCCATCATTATAAGAAGCCGGGCTGCTTATGGTTTCGGTGTTCGCGTAAACGCGGTGTGCCAGCTTGTTGGACTGTAAGCCGAAGTTTCGATCGTGCGAGCCACCGCTATAAGTAACCGGTTCAACAACCGTGGCAAAGTTCCCGTTATTGTCCGTGGTCCTAAATAGCACGAAGATAGTAAAATTCGTTTCTACCAGGTTGTTCGTGGTAATCCCCATCCAACTCGAGCTACCGTCAAAGCGGATAACCGGTTTCCCGTTTATCTCGTTGGTTTCATAGGCAGGTTGGTTGGCGCCCGTTGCTTGCAAGGCATCATTATTGTTCCCCGAGGTATCGGCCCAGTTTGATATGTTATCGCCATCGCTGGCACTGGATATATCCTCGGCATCCAGCCATATTTTTACACTGCTTTGGCCACCTACCCCACCCGGGCCATTAAAGCCTTCAAAATCGTTGTCCGAAATGGTGAAAGTATGCACGGAATCATCGCCCAGTGTAGCATTCGATGAGGCATTGGAAAGGTCAATTTCCACGCTTTCATCAATTTCCACGTTTCCATCGTCCGTGATGTTAAGCTGGATGGTATCGAGTACTTCCCCCGCGGTGAAGGTGAGCAACCCACTTTCCAGGGTATAGTCAGCATTTTCAGTGGCCGTGCCACCCGAAACGGCGTAACCTACGGTTACATCAAGCCCGGATGCCGCGGAAAGGCCAACTTCCACGTTGGCCATCGGCTCGTTTTCGTTTCCGCTCGAGGTGGTTGATATGAAAGAAACCGTCGGCCCATCATCATCATCCACGATGGTATACTCGAAGGTAGAATTCGTGCCAATGCTCGCGTTGGACGGGTTTGAAAGGGTCACGATGATGTTCTCGTTGTTCTCGTCCATCGCGTAGCCGACGCCGTCCTCTGCGAGCCCGAGCGTGAGGACACCGGCGGAGAACTCGTCGTTCATGGCGTCCATCAGCGTGTCGTAGGCCGCCACGTCCACC
>CAZKIR010000258.1:0-6201 GCA_964552835.1 uncultured Bacteroidales bacterium | reverse complement strand
CGAAACCCGCAAGCTCATGAAAATGATGACCACCGGGAAAAACAAAAATTTGTCGCGCATGATGAACAACATGGGCGCCATGAAAGGTATGTAGGGCAATAAGAATTTTTCAATTATAAAATACATGTACCCATGCAAAAAATTGACGGAAAAGCAGTATCCGAGCAAATTAAACTAGAAATTGCCCAGGAAGTTGAGAAAATAAAAGCACACGGGGGCAAAATCCCCCATTTGGCCGCCGTGCTGATTGGCAACGACGGGGGCAGTATTACCTACGTGAACCACAAGGTAAAAGCTTGCGAAAGGGTAGGGTTTAAATCAACTTTAGTCCGGGAAGAAGACACCATTTCAGAAGAAAAATTACTGGATATTGTAGACCAATTGAATAAAGACGATGACATTGACGGCTTTATCGTACAATTGCCCTTGCCCGATCATATTTCAGAACAAAAAGTGATTGAAGCCGTTAAGCCCGGGAAAGACGTGGACGGTTTTCATCCCATCAACGTGGGGCGAATGGTGATTGGCTTGCCTTCTTACGTTTCTGCTACCCCTGGCGGGATCATGGAATTACTAAAAAGGTACCAGGTAGAAACCAGTGGAAAACATTGCGTGGTGCTGGGCCGCAGCAATATCGTGGGGCGCCCCATGAGTGTTTTGATGTCGCGGAAGGGGGACCCGGGCAATGCTACCGTGACAGTTTGCCATAGCCGCACCAGAAACCTGGAAGAAATATGCAGCCAGGCCGACATCCTGGTCGCTGCCCTCGGGAGCCCCGGTTTCGTGACCGAAAACATGGTGAAAAATGGCGCCGTGGTGATTGACGTGGGCACCACCCGCGTGAAATCTGACAAAACAAAATCGGGCTGGAAATTACGGGGCGATGTTGATTTTGACCAGGTGGCCCCGAAATGTAGCTACATTACACCAGTACCGGGTGGCGTGGGGCCCATGACTATAGCCTCCTTGTTAAAAAATACCTTGTTGGCCAGTAAAAAGGAAATTTTCAAGTAATTTCCCTGTTATTGCCTTCATTGCATGGCCGGTGTTTAGCTTCCGGGTCATGGTATGTTGCCGGGTTTGTTGAATCGAGAAAAATTTATTAACAAGTAACCAAAAGTTAATAAAGAAATCTCTAATATTTTTTTATTTTTATGTCATGTTAATCCAACTTACATGAAAACTTTTAGATATTTATATAATTTCTTGTTTTTCCTGGTAATTGTTGCTTTGCCTGGCTGTTACGAGTCCGAGAAAAACGTGGTTTCTAACCAAATGGCCTGGTTTAGTTACGAACCCTTGAGCATCCCATACAAGTTCAGGGAAAAAGAATATCAAGCCGGAAACCTGGTATTGAACGCTTCGTTTGAAGAAGGTAAATCCTATCTTGATTCGGCCCTGTCCACCTATAACTTGAAGGCTTAGAAACCTATCGGCGAAAACGTGGAATGGGTGGATACCCTCGGGCCTGCCTTCTCGCCAAACGAGGTGTTTTCTGGTCGCCATGCCATCCGTGTCTCCCGGGGCGTGGCCCACGAAACCGACAAGACGGGCGACGGGGTGCAAAGTGATTATATCAAAATAATACCCGGGAATTTCCGTTTACAGTTTAAAATCCGGTTACAGGACATCGTGCCCAATCAATTGCGTTTAGGGACCAAGATGTATGACGCGATTAATATCCAGCTTACATATTTTGACAAGAATAAGCAGGAATTGTCCCCCGAGGTGTATTGGCCCGAGAACATGATATTTATTGACAACTCTTTCAAAGGGTTCCCGTTTTCGAATTTTTGGTCTATCGATAGTTTGCCCTGGCATACCGTCGTAGGACGATCACATCATTACCCGTTTAGCCCTGGCGATGTGCCATCAGCGGCCCGTTACGCGAAAATTTTTATTGGCTTGAAAGGCAAGGGCACGATGTGGATAGACGATATTGATTTTCGCTATACCCGGTGGAATTTTTCATCCCTTGAAAGCGTGAAACCATACATGAACAGGGACTTGTCGCCCCGGGATCTCGTGATGCCCCGGCCAAAAGAAATGAAGGCCCTGGACAACTTGCAATATTTTTGCCCCGATTCGTCCAATTTTCCCTTCCCGGTTATCCTGGTGCCAGCTAAGGCAAGTAAAGAAGAGCTTTTGGCCGCCAGTGAATTAAGGGGCCACATCATGAAATTGTTTCAAGGCTTATTACCAGAAAGTAATGTTAACCTGGAGGATATCAGGATCAGCTCTGTTTTGAAAAGCCAGGATGCCTTTTCTGGCGGGTATTTCTTTAGCATTGGCAAGTCAGCTCTCTATAATATGTACAAAGAGTCCTTGCCGGTTGAAAAAATACAAGGCAAGGAACAAGGCTATTTCCTGGGGTATCTTGAAGAAAGGCCCAAGACCGTTTTCTTGTATGGTAACTCGCCCGTGGCCAACATGTACGCGGTGCAAACAGCTATACAATTATTTGCAAAAGATAAATTCGTGTATCATAATGCTTCCGTGATAGACTATCCTTTCATGGGAACGCGTTCCATTATGTTAGGGCCGCATGATATAATAGAATTGAACGGCCAGGATAGGGGAATAAGTATAGGGCACTTTCTTGCTTTCAAGTTTAACCAGTTAGATATTAATTACACGGGTATTGCCAATTACCGGGATACCTACAAAAAGGATCTGTACAAGCTGGGACAATTAAAACAGGCAAGGGCTGGCTTTGATTTCGGGGTATGCTTGCCTGCATACGGGGCGGTTAATAAAAGGGGCGATCAGGAAACTTTTCTTCGGGTGTACAATAAAGGCCAGGCTTTTTATAGCTTGGCTGCTGAAAGTAAAATGGCGCTTTCGCAGGGTGCAAAGACAATAATCCTGGCCCCGGCGCGAAGGATTTTCAGTAAAACCCCTCCCGTGGTTGATTTTTCCCTTCACGGGGGGCTTAACGGCAAAACCATCATGAATATCCAGGAAGCCCATGCCCATCTTGTTAACAATCTTTCTACCAACGCCTTAAATCGCTACCCCGGGAGCCGGTTGGAGTTTGTCCCACCGTGGTATAACCTGGAGTACGTGAACCGCTCTCGCGGGCACGCGGAAATATATTTTAAAGAATTGCTGGGCATGATGGATAAATCATGCCGGATAGCCTGGAGCGGGGCAGCGCCGGTCAGCTTTATCCTGGATGATATTGACGGCTCCCGGTTTAATGAATACGTTGGTGGCAGGGCATTTTATACCGATCAATGGTTTACAAGGCCCCGGGAAGACTCTTGTACGATAAATGATCATTTTCATGTATCCTATCCTGGTAAAATCCGGCTTGGAAATTTGTTTCAACCTTATAATAAATATTTCACGGGGGCCTTTTTGGAGTCATCCAGGCAAGGCATGCGTTTTTGCCTGCCCATGGGCCGTGAAAGCGATAAGGTACGTTTGGCCACTATTGCTGAATTTGCCTGGGATCCTTTCGCTTATGATGCCGATAAAAGTTTATGGAAAGCCCTTGTTAGGTTTTATGGACAAGAAACCGCCCAGGAACTTATGTTATTCAATGATTACTTGTATGAATTAAGGGAAATCATCCTGGCCAAAAAAGAATTCCAGGTTCAAAAACGGTTTATAAACCGTACCGGGGAATTACGCCAAAAACTTGAAGAATCATACCAGCGTTTAGAGCAAACTTGTGACAATCAGTTACTGCTAATGGAGTTGAAAAAATACACCGGGTGCTATTAAATTGTATTGTTTATTTTGCAGGTTAACAAATTGTTGATTTATTTTATGGTATAGTAGCTTGGAATAAGATTATTTTTTTATTTTTGGGAATAATTGCTTGCTTATGAGAGAGGAAAATGATTTTTTTCACGAAGAAGATAGTTTACAGGACGTTGTTTACCGGTACGAGCGCATGATCAAGAAAAATAAGTCCTATTATTTTGACGTGTTCGAGTTCGAGGAAATCATCGAGTATTATCTTGATATGGATCAAACCCAGGAAGCTATCCGGGCCACGGATTTGGCCATTAACCAGCATCCCGGGGCAAATGCTATACTGGCTAAGAAAGCCCAGATATACCTTGAGGAAGCCCGCCCTATTGAAAGTTTAAAGGTTTTGAATTACCTGGAAAAGATAGAAACTGACAGCAACGAGATATTTCTCATGAAAGGCAACGCGTATGCTATGCTGGGGAATATAAAAGAAGCCATACGGGCTTTTGAAAAAGCGGCACAAACAACCTACGACCACAAGGATGAGGTGTTTTATAACATTGCCATGATATTTGAGCAAGTAAATCATTTTAAGCTGGCCATAAAATACCTCGAAAAGGCTTATACTGTAGCCCCTTCTAACGAGAACATCCTGTTTGAATTGGCATATTGCTTCGAGAAAACTGACAATATCCAAAAAAGCATCGAGTATTATAACAAGTACCTTGATAACGAGCCTTTTTCTGAAAATGTATGGTACAACCTCGGCATTCTTTATAATAAAAATGGGGATTTCGAGAAGGCTGTTGAAGCTTATGATTTTGCCCTGGCTATAGACGATGAATATGGTTCGGCGTATTTTAACAAGGCCAATACTTTTGCCAACCAGGATCGATATGAAGATGCCATTAAAACCTACCGGGAATTTCTTGAAATTGAACCAGATCACGTGCAAACCCTTTGTTATATCGGGGAGTGCTACGAGAAAATGCAATTAATTGACAAGGCAGCTAGTTATTATTCAAGGGCAGTGGCCCTGGAAGAGGATTACGCGGATGCCTGGTTTGGCCTGGGAATGATTGAATTGTACCGTGAAAATTTCATAGAAAGCAAGAAATGTATTGAAAAAGCTGTATCCTTGGATAGTACCAATAGCGAAAACTGGTACATGCTCGGGAAAGTTAACTTTAGCCTGATGCAATATGATGAGGCCATCGTGCCGTTTCGCAAGGCCATACAATTAGACAAAGAAGATTATGAAGCCTGGATATATTATTCAGAAATTTTTCACGTGCTGGGCGACACGCTAAAGTCGATCGGGATACTGGAGGAGGCCCTTCAGTATGTTAAAGGGAACGGGATGGTTTACATGCGTTTAGCGAGCTATTCATTATTGGCTAACAAAACCGGTGATGCCTTCGGGTATATCCAGTTGGCTATACGTTTAGGTTCTTTTTATCCTGATGAAATCACCCGTTTCGTGCCACTTGAAAAAATGCCCCCTGATGTAAGGGGCCTTATTGAAAAAACCAAATAATATAAATATGATGAATTTTGATTTGCCCCATTTGCCTAAGCGGGACCAGAAAACCAGGGAGGCCGGGCTTACTATGATGATGGACAAAGGATTGGCAGTGAATGAAGTAGAGAATTTCATTTCCTCGAGCGCGGATTTCACGGATTTGGTTAAATTCGGCTTTGGCACGGGCTTGATAACGAAAAACCTGGAAACAAAAATAAAATTGTATCGCGAGGCCGGGATTAAACCTTTCCTGGGCGGCACTTTGTTTGAAATTTTTAAAGCCCGGGGCTTGCTTGATGATTTTAGGCGAATGGTGGAAAAATACAACCTGGACCTGGTAGAAATTTCCGATGGCTCGATGGAGATAGAACATGAGGAAAAATTGAAAATAATCAATGATTTTTCAAAAAATTTTACCGTCATGTCCGAAGTAGGATCCAAACAAGAAGGCGTGGAAATACCGCCTGATGAATGGGTGCAGATGATGAAAACGGAATTACAGGCCGGTGCCTGGAAGGTGATTGCCGAGGCGCGCGAAAGTGGTACCATTGGCATTTACAACGCCGATGGCACGGCTAACATGGCTATCATTGATGATATTATCCAGCACGTGGATTTTAATAACGTGCTTTGGGAAGCCCCGAACAAGGGCCAACAAGTAATGTTTATCAAGTTGTTAGGGGCTAACGTGAACCTTGGTAATATTGCCACGGCTGATGTTATTCCCCTGGAAACATTGCGCCTGGGCTTGCGCGGCGATACTTTTTTTCAACACTTGCCCAAGTAAAACCCCGTTTGGCAAAGCCATGGCTAAAAGATATTATTTGTTGAGTGGTGAATATATGGGGGGCACTTTTTTTACTGCTTTAGCGGATGGGAGGATTTTACCCTTTTCATCCCCCGTAGCCATAGCGAAGGGGAAAACCTTTTCATCCCCCGTAGCTATAGCGAAGGGGGAAACCTCAACCTCAACCTCA
>CAZKIR010000257.1:0-6202 GCA_964552835.1 uncultured Bacteroidales bacterium | reverse complement strand
CCATGGGGTGTAGCACGTTAAAGCCTTTCATTCGCTTGTAACGGCTTATGATATCGGTGGCCGTATAACCCTCGGGGTGCCCCACGTGTAGCCCGCTACCGGATGGATAGGGGAACATGTCAAGGGCATAATATTTTGGCTTGTCCTTGTCAATGGTTGTTTTAAACGTTTTGTTCTTTTCCCAGTATTCTTGCCATTTTGGCTCGATTTCCCAAAAATTGTATTCTTTCATTGCCATGTCCTGATAAATGATTATATCGCCGCGACTGGTAAATTCTCCAATTTGTCGCGTAAATAGTTAATGATTTCTTTTGTCGTTAAATAAAAAGGCAAAAGTAAAAAAATATTAAAAGATATAGCTGGATTAGGTTGCCATATTTTCATGGGCAATGTTTTGTTTTATCCAGGAATTGAAACCAGCTATGAAATGTTTTTCGGCTTTTCTGTTTTTTTTATTATTTTTGCAAACCTGCTAAGCTGTATAAAGAATGCAGTTTTCTTGCAGGCAATCGGCTCCGTAGTTCAGCTGAATAGAACGTCAGATTCCGGTTCTGAAGGTCGGGGGTTTGAATCCCTCCGGAGTCACATAAGATAAAGCCCTTGTAGGATAAAATTCCCGCGAGGGCTTTTTTTTCGTAAGGGGAGGGCGTATTTTTTTAACTTGCAACGTTTATTGGGCCCTGGCTTGTTCAGCTTAGAATGGTTATAAGCCGTGCATAAAAAAAAAGCTGCCAAATTTTTTGGCAGCTTTTTTTTAGTGTTATTATGAAAAAGTATTAATACACTTTTTCAACCTCGCGCGTTGAGTAGTTGATTTTTAATGCGCTGGCTTTACGAAGTTCTTGTTTTACGTCGGTAACGGTGCCCATTTTGGTGTCTTCGTCCACTTTCAAGGAAACAACCATTTTCGGGCGGTCGTTTTCTTTCATGTTTTCCCGTTCACTCGCGATAAAGTCCCTGATATCGTCTTTGGTCGCGAAAGCATCATTTAATTGTATCCGGGGCTCGGTACCATATAAATCCTGGAAAGAGCGCAAGGGTTTGCCGATAAAAATGGTACTGACTAATTCTTTTCTTTCCATCTTTTTTATTTCAGTAGCACCCGGTACGTCAACCATTACTTTCAAGTCTGCATCCCTGAGCACGGTAGAGACCATGAGGAAAATTAACAGCATGAAAACGATATCGGGCAGGGAAGCCGTGGATATTGATGGCCCGTCACCTTTTTTTTCTCTTTTAAATTTTGCCATGATTAATTTCCTCCCACGTTTTTTGGTTCTGCTTCAGATACCCTGTTGGGATAAATATCCGTGATGGCATCTTGTTTTTCTTTCGACAGTTCTTCGAACTTTTTCCCCCATTTTTGCATGGCCAAATCATCTTTCAGTTCGTTATACGCGGCAGCTAACTCGTTTTGTACCGCGATATAGGTTTTGTACGTGGTGCCCTTGTCGTTTTGGAGCGATATCACGTGGTTTTTCGTGATAGGGTATTGGCCGAAAAACGGGATTTCAACCATGGTTTTTGCCGGTAATCCCGGGTTATCGTTCGGGTTGGCAATAAATTCTTTTGCTTTTTCTTTTAAATGCCTAAGCTGAAGGCGTTCCCCTTCCACGAGCAAATCATCGTTCCTGTTTACCAGTACCACGAAAACGTTACGTTCTTTAACCTTTTGGTCATCGTCTTGCTGATCCTCCTCGGGCATAGGCGGCAACCTACGGGTAATCCCGAGATCCGTGTCGATCGTGGTGGCAACCAGGAAGAATATGAGTAAGAGAAAAGCAATGTCGGCCATGGGCCCACCCTGAATTTCCGGGATTCTTCTTTTTTGTTTTGCCATATTTTTACTTGTATTTTTTCAATGAAAAGGGTTTTGGTATGAAACCCTTTTCATTGTTTCATCCAATATTTATTTGAATATTCCTTCAATCTCTGAGTAGAGAATAGAAACGATCGCGATACCCGCGAGCAGGTATGTCGTGATCAGGATCGTGCCGGCATATTTCAGCACGAACGGATCGGTAACCATTCCCTTGCCCACGATCTTGATAACATCATCTGATGCCAATTGATAGGCGATAAAAATGATTACCAGGCCGAGAATGATCGGCAACACACCTTTTTTCGCTGATTTGGGGTTCATGATGGCCCTAACCAGCGGGAAGCCCACGGCAAAAAGCGTGGCTAGCCCAGCCAAGATATATGCCCATATCAGGAAGATTCTCGTATATACTGGTTCGGGATATACTGCCGTGGCCGAAGCCTCGGTATTTCCTCCCGTGTAATATAAAATACCGAGTATTACCGATACCCCCAAAAGGACATATAAAAAGATGGATATTACTTTTGATAATGTATTAGGCATAATAAATTACTTTTTAATATTTTGTTTTACAAGAATGTCAATGAGGGAAATGGATGCATCTTCCATTTTATTTACCAGGCCATCAATTTTGGAAACAATGTAGTTGTAGAAAATCTGAAGGATGATGGCGACGATCAAACCTGAAACTGTTGTAATCAAGGCAACTTTGATACCTCCTGCAACCAGTGCCGGTGAAATGGTACCTGCAGCCTGAATAGCGTCGAACGCGCCAATCATACCGATTACCGTACCCATAAAACCAAGCATCGGGGCGATAGAGATAAACAGTGATATCCAGGTCAAGCCTTTTTCCAGCAAGCCCATTTGAACGCTACCGTAGGACACAACTGATTTTTCAACTACTTCAATGCCCTCGTCCACGCGGTCGAGCCCTTGGTAGAAAATACTGGCAACTGGCCCGCGGGTATTCCGGCATACTTCTTTGGCCGCTTCCACACCGCCCGAGTTCAAGGCTTCTTCAACATTTTCGAGCAATTTGTCGGTGTTGGTGGTAGCAAGGTTCAGGTAAATGATCCTTTCGATGGCCACGGCCAAACCAATAATAAGGGTTAAGAGCACGGCGCCCATGAAACCGGCGCCCCCTTCAATAAATTTTTGCTTAATTTGCTTGTGAAGGGCCGGGGCTTCTTCTTTTTCTTCTTCCCCGGCGATTTCTTCATCCCCGGCTTCTGCTGCAGTCGTGTCGGTAGCGGCGGTGGTGTCACTTTCTTCCATGGCAGCCGTGTCGGTAGTGGCTTCCTGGTTGGCTTCTTCCCCGCCTTGCGCGAAGGTTGCTGAATTGGCTCCTATAAAGAGCAGCGCGATAATTCCTATAAATGCAAATAATCTTTTCATGATTTGTTTTTAATTTTTATAACGTTTTATGAATTTAATTATTATTAACCAATATGATAAAAAATGCGGAGAGAGAGGGATTCGAACCCTCGTTCCGATTTTGCCGGAAACACGCTTTCCAGGCGTGCGCCTTCGTCCACTCGGCCATCTCTCCTTTGCACGCGAAAGGAGCCTATTTTTAGCGTCGCAAATTACAAAAAAAAATATTAAAAATACAATCTAATTTTTTTTTATTTCTCCCCGTAGGGAATTGTTGTAAAGTATCCTTATTTGTGCTTCTGGCAATTGTAACCCGAGCAAATACATGAGTTTGGTAAGGGCTGCCTCGGTAGTGCTGTCATGGGCACTAATAACCCCTGCCTCTTTTAGCTGGTAACTGGTTTGGTACTTGCCCATTTCCACGCTGCCGGCCAGGCATTGTGATACGTTTACCACGATGATGCCTTTCTTGACCAATTGGTTAATTTCTTGGATAAACCATGGTGCGGTCATGGTGTTCCCCTCGCCATAGGTTTCCAGGATAAGCCCTTTTAACCCCGCGATACCCGAGATTGCTTGCACTACTTCTTGACGGATGCCCGGGAACAATTTTAAAATGGCCACGTGATCATTTAAAGTTTTGTGAACGGTAAATTTTTTATTTTGTTGTTTTTTCCTGATGAAAGATTGGTTAAAAATGATATGTATACCTGATTCTGCCAACGGGGGGTAATTGTCAGAACGAAACGCGCGAAATTGTTCGGCGTTGTACTTGGTCGTCCGGTTGCCCCTGTAGAGTTTATTCTGGAAATAAATACATACTTCTGGCACTATGGCTTTCCCGTTTTCGTAGGCCGAGGCAATTTCAATGGCACCGATGAGGTTTTCCTTGCCGTCTGTCCGCAAAGCCCCTATCGGCAATTGTGAGCCCGTTAGGATAACTGGTTTGGAGAGGTTCTCGAACATGAAGCTTAGAGCGGAGGCGGTATAGGCCATGGTATCCGTGCCGTGTAAAACAACAAAGCCGTGGTAATCATTATATTTTCTTTCGATAAGCTCTGCTATCTTTACCCAAAATCCAGGGGTGATTTCAGAGGAGTCGACGGGCGGGTTAAATGAATAGGTAGAAATAGAATAACCAATGTGTTTAATTTCCGGGATAAAATCCATGCCTTGTTCAAAGCGTAAGGGTGCCAGCAGGTTGGTTTCGGGGTCTTTCCGCATCCCGATCGTGCCGCCGGTGTAGATGATCATGATGGAAATATCCTTTTTCTGCATTAGCTAAAAAAAAGTTTTTGGGCATTCCCAGTGGTAATTCTTGCTACCTCGCTTGTTCCCGTGTTTTTAATTTCTGCTATTTTCTTGGCCACGTGCAGGGTATACGCGCTTTCGTTCCGTTTGCCCCTTTTGGGCACGGGGGCCAGGAAGGGGGCATCGGTTTCCACTAGAAGTTTCTCCAAGGGCACGTGTTCTCGTACAATTTCAGCTAAAGATGAATTTTTAAATGTCACGATCCCGTTTATTCCAATATAAAAGCCTGTTTTTAAGGCTCTTTCAGCATCTTCCCCCGTGCCTGAAAAGCTGTGGAACACCCCTTTCAAACCCTTTATCCCGGCATTTTCAATTACATCAAAGATATCCGGAAACGCGTCGCGGGCATGGACAATAACCGGCAAATTAATATCGGCAGCTAGTTTCAATTGGTAAACAAAGCTTTCAACTTGTTCTTTTTTATAGCTTTTGTCCCAGTAATAATCAAGGCCTATCTCGCCAATCGCGATATACTTGCCTTTCACCCGGGCTTCTTTTTCTACCAGGGCCAGTTCTTCTTGATAGTCCTTTTTCACGGAGGTAGGGTGCAACCCGATGGCGGGCAGGCAATAGCCTTTATATTTACCCGACAGGTCCAGCAAGCCATCCAGGGAAGTGCTATCAATATTTGGCAAAATGATATGGGCGATACCAGCTTTTTTTGCCCTATCAATCGTTTCGTTCCTATCGTCATCGAAATGTCCCAGGTACAAATGCGAGTGCGTATCAATTAATTCCATGCTTATTTTTTGCGCGAAGGTAAACCGAATTAATTATAAATGCTATTTGTTTTTAAATTTCTATTATACCACGCCCTGTGCTATCATGGCATCGGCTACTTTTATAAACCCCCCGATGCTGGCACCTTTCATGTAATTGATATACCCGTCTTTTTCTTTTCCATGTTTTTCACAAGTGGCATGGATGTCAATCATGATTCGGTAAAGCTTTTCTTTTACTTCTTCCCGTAACCAGGAAGTATGAAGCGAATTTTGTACCATTTCCAGTCCTGACACTGCTACACCGCCCGCGTTGGCTGCCTTGCCCGGGCCGTATAAGATTTTTTTCTCTATAAAGTAGTTCACCGCGTCGTTTTCAGTGGGCATGTTGGCCCCTTCGCTTACGCAAAAACACCCGTTGTTGACAAGATCCTGGGCATCTGCCAGTTTGATTTCGTTTTGGGTGGCACAGGGTATAGCGATGTCGCATTTTATTCCCCATGGTTTTTTGCCCTCGTAATATTTTACCCCGGCATATTTTTCAGCGTATTTTGAAATCCGGCCATAGTGTTCATTCTTTAATTCCATGATAAAGGCTAATTTTTCCAAGTCAATACCATCGGGATCGTGCACTAAACCGTTTGAATCGGAAAGGGAAACTACTTTAGCGCCGTATTGGTATGCTTTTTTGCAGGCAAACTGGGCCACGTTGCCTGATCCGGACACGAGCACGGTTTTTCCTTGAAAATCATCGCCCCTGGTTTTTAACATTTGCTCGGCAAAGTACACGCATCCATAACCGGTTGCTTCTGGTCTTATCAAGCTGCCGCCCCACTCGATGCCTTTTCCGGTAAGCACACCGGTAAATTCATCTTTCAAGCGTTTGTATTGGCCAAAGAGATAGCCAATTTCACGCGCGCCTACCCCGATATCCCCGGCAGGCACATCCGTGTTGGGGCCTAGATAACGGAAA
>CAZKIR010000256.1:4567-6224 GCA_964552835.1 uncultured Bacteroidales bacterium | reverse complement strand
CGTTTCGTTCTCGTAATCAGGCATAGGGCTACCATCCTCGCTAATAGTGATAACCGCCTTGTCAGCATCATCCAGGCTAATGCCCTCTCCCATGGAAAGAAGGGTTTTTAATTGTTTACTTGATACAGAAAAAGCAGCATTCCCTTTTTCATTTTTTTCCTCTTTCTCTTTGTCCTTACAGGAAGTCACTCCTATAACCAAAAAGAAAACTAAAAAATACAAATATTTCCTTTTCATCACACATGTTATTTAGTTATTAAATCTCTATAAAGGTAATATTTTTTTATAAACCACAACAAGGAATAATGCAAAAAAAATTGGAGATATCTATTTAGAACCTATTTTATTCTTTATAACAAAACTTTAAGCATATAGTACCGTATAAAGAAGAAATTATTTTAAACTGCTTGTAAGTTGATTTGTTTATTAGGCTTTTTTTTATATCTTTAACTTTTATTAGTGTTCTGGTTCTCAAAACAGAATCTTTTAATGACAAATAAATTAACAACTAAAAAACGTAAATTATGAAAAAAACAATTTTGTTCCTTGGAGCAGTTGCGCTCTTGTTTTCAACTGTTTTTATCGCTTGTGACAAAGAGAATGGCGATGGAGATGGACTTCCCTCCGTTGACGACAAAAAACTTGAAGAACCGACTGAAACCAGTTCTTTAACCCCTGAAGAGCATAAAGCCAAACTTGAAGAAGAAGGGGTTAAAATGGTAAACGATGTTTCCGGGTTAGCCACCTCATCAAGCGTGGCCGCGTCAGTTAGCCTTGGCTATTACTTTGACATGGACGATCCCGGCTCTACCGGGTACAAAAGTACTCGTGAAAATGTAGCTTTTGGTGTGGTATACCAGCTAAAAGCCTACGGTGAGGGCAACAGGACTTTTGCCAAGACCATGAACAACATTAACAACCTCATGGCCACCAGCGATGACGATATTTCTGATATTTGGGACGTCAAAGGCAATTACACCTGGAATGATACTAAAGAAGAGTGGGATTATACATCGGGCGGGGAAACAGCCGTGTTCAAGTTTCCATCAGAGATAGACGGCACCTCGAACAACGCGACTTTTACCATCTCGAAAGTAGAAGTAGCTGATGTAGATATTCCTGAAGAAGGCAAGATGGAAATACCTACTGCCCTTGAAGCGAATATGAAGGTTGACGGTTCTGAAGTAATGTCTTTCACGGCCAGCGCTTCATATACTAGCGATGGATTGCCGCAAAAATCTTCTTCCAAGTTAAGCTTAAACGATTACTCGATGGCCTATTCCTTTGAAAACAATGAAAACAAAGACGTTGCCGCGAGCATGGCCTTTAAAAAAGGCGACAAAACCATCATGGCCTCTGGTGCAGAAGTAGTAGGCGACTTTAATGAATCAAACATTGAAAACCAAACAGAAGAAGTATGTGAATGCTGGTGGGAAGACGAGGACGGCAATTGCATAGAAGAAGATTGCTGGGAAGAAGTTAACGTGGGCGAAATCCTGAAAAGCTCGAACGCGTATTTCCAAATGGGCAATATCGTGATAGGCGGTTCGCTTGACATGAAAGGCTTATGGGACAAACAAGAATCCGTGTACGCTGATGAAGACAATGATGATTTTGACTGGGAAGCTGCTGATAAAAAAATGATAGAAGCCTTGGG
>CAZKIR010000256.1:4034-4557 GCA_964552835.1 uncultured Bacteroidales bacterium | reverse complement strand
GGATTACATTAAACTTTACGTTTATTATGCCGACAGCAAGCAAAAAATCGCGGACACGGAATTCTATGCCGAATCAGAAACAGATACCTGGGAAGATTGTTCTTATGATGACAATTTCGATCCTGTATGTATTGATGTTACTGAAACGTATTATTACCCGGGCGTGCGCATGGTATTTGGCGATGATTCTCCTGTAGACATGGAAACTTATTTTGACACAGGGTTTGATGATGTTATCTCGGCCATGAACGAGATGATAAAAGATATTAACAGCAAATACGACGCTGACCTGGAAGAACTTTAAAAGGCTATAATTTCACCTAACAAAAAAAGCCAGGATAAAACTCCTGGCTTTTTTTTATATACCTTAATAGTTATACTCGCTGTATTCGGCATCTAACCGTTCGACCATTTCCCCGGCTTCTGTAACAAAATCATCGAAACCGTCTTCAAAGTATACGTCCACGTCCACTTTTGTTTCATCAGCAAAAACAAAGCGGGCGTTCACGGTCGGTTGGTCAAA
>CAZKIR010000256.1:0-4024 GCA_964552835.1 uncultured Bacteroidales bacterium | reverse complement strand
CATCCCGGTAGGTGTAAAATTCCATCCTGGCAATTTCAGAGTTCGAATCGGCATAAACCACTTTAAACGCGAAATACTGGTTTACCAGATTAATCATGTATGATATCCATTCTTCGCCTTCTTCCATGGTCATCTCTTCTAATTCTTCCAAAGGCACGGTGTCCATGGCAGCTGCCAGGTTAGCCGCGTCAAGGAGGCCGGTTACTTTAATGTTCATTACCTGGTAGCTATAAGAAAAACTGCTAAACACGTTGGCCACGTCGCTGGGGACAATAGTTCCCTGGTCGATTTTGCTGGCCAATTCGTTGGTAGCCGTTTCAGAAAAATCGCCATTTAATTCAATTTCTTCGGCCAACAATACTTGATTCCCTTTCTTAAAAAGGTTCTTGGCCGAGAAAGTTTGCAAGTTCGTGTTGCTAAAATTGGCGTTCATCGTGTAATCGCCCATACTCAAGGAAGACATGACAGAAGTTGGGATACCATCAGCTTGGTATGCAGCCTCGAAACTATACTCCATCACCTTGTTGCCATCCACTTCAAGTGACGCGTCCAGGCTACTGGGCAAATCGCCGTTATAAGGGTCAGCATACCCGTCAAATTGAATGGGTTCCGATAATTGAAAGCCCGAGTAATTCTCAATCACGTAGGTGGCGTTCACGGTAGCCGGATCATTGATATTAGCAGGAAAATTCAAGATAATTCTTGTCGCTTCGGAATAATCCCAGCTACTTGTCGCGGAATTAAAAGTGTATTCGCCGGCTAGCAAATTATAAACCTCTTGGAAGGATCCAGGTTCACCTTCTTCTTGAAATGACCGGAGCCGGGTAAAAAATTCTTTGGTATTCAAAGACCCGTCCTGGTAGGATTGCACATCATACATTACCGATAAAGCCTTGTAGGTAACGAGGTCTACCGAGGTTTCTTCTTCCCAAAGGTCACCTTGGTCAACAAAATAAACAAAACTGGCCGAAGCTTTCGCGGCCTTTCCCTTCGCCATATTTTCCATCTCGGAAAGCATTTGGATGCCGGTGGCTTCCATGGCGACCTTGTGTTCTTCTACAGAAAGCAAAAGGTCTTGGTCATCATCCGATGGCTCTTCCTCGTCATTTTCATCGAAGGTATTTTCTTCCTCGTTATTTTCTTCGTTCCCTTCTTCATTCTCATCATTGTTGGAGTCATCCGATACCTGCTCCTGGTTTTCATCGTCTATTGGGTCTACAAGCTCTTCTTCGCATGCTGCAAAAGAGAAGAAAATTACTAGTGCAAGTAAATAGAAACAATACTTTTTCATAACAAAACTTATTATAAGGTTTTTACTTCGTGCTTATAAAGTTAAAAATAATCACTGAATTATCAAAGAATTACTCTGTTTTTAAAACTTTTCTAGCCTCGAGGCCAATCATTAGGATGAAAGCAATAATCAACAATATTGATGAGGCCATGGAAACCTTGTTGCCAATAAAATAAGAATCCGGTTTAAACTTGAATTCAATTTTATGGGCACCTTCTGGTATTATCAACCCGCGCAGCAGGTAATTGGCCCGGAAATGTTCTACAGGCTTATCATTAATATAGGCATTCCAACCTTTCGGGTAATATATTTCAGAAAAAACAGCTATCCCCTGGCCCTTGCAATTGGCCTGGTATATCAGGTGGTTAGGCTCGTACTGGATAAGCTTGATTTGGCTTCCCTGGCTTGTACCGGCATTAACGCGGCCAATCATTGGTTTAAACTCATCGTCCACGATACAGGCCGAGGCCGGATCAAAATCATTTAAACCTAAAATCTCCTGGTCAGCGTTTTCAACGTATTGGATTGAATCAACAATCCAGGCATTGCCCAAGGCATACATGTTAATCAAAGGGTTCGCGTTTTTCTGGTAAATAATATAACGCGTGTTTAACATGTTCAATACCTCTAGTTTACTTAACGTATTGGCTACTTTTTGTTGATCAGGTTTATTTTGCAAGGTGGAAATCAATTCTTGCATCTCGGGTTGGATATGGTACTCTATAAGTTCCTGGTAACGCTCCATCTTGGCCCCATGATATCCCCCCACGGAATGGTGAAAGTATGAGGTACTGGCATCGTTGAAGGTGTTCACTGCCAGGTTGAGCACCCGGAAATTCGGGTCCTTGTCTTTCATGATAAACTTATCGGCCTTGGATGCCTGGAAGGGGTTTTCAATTTCCCTTTGCCGGGCGAAATTCTCGTCGTTCAAGTAACGCCGGTCGATTGTCCACATGTCAATCAAGAAAAGGAGACCTAACGCGAGTATCGCGTATTGCATCTTTAGCTTTTCCTTGATAAAAGCCCATGCCACACCAGCAGAAAGCAACACGAAAGCCAAGGAACGAAACGCGTCCTGACGGACAAGGCTTTTCCTGTCATCTCGTATTGCTTCCAGCAACCAATCGGGCAACTGGCTGTCGGTTTGGGCCCGGAAATTGGAAAGTAGGCCGGGAAATAAAACAAATACCAAAGCGAGCCCCCCGACGATATAAAGCGAGTGGGCAAGGTATTTTAAGGCCACTGGCTTTTCTATTTCCCCTTTAAAAATTTTCCATAAACCCAGTATCCCCAACAGGGGCATGGTAAATTCAGCTACCACGAGGATCATGGACACGTCACGGAACTTGTTATAGCCCGGGAAATAATCGATAAAGAGATTGGTAAACCACATGAGATCGCGCCCCCAGCTAAGCATGATGGCCAAAACAGTGGCACTGGCCAGCCACCACTTGACAGGACCGCGTACCACGAACAGACCCAACACGAACAAAAACACCACGATGGCGCCCACGTACACGGGCCCAGAGGTAAAAGGTTTTTGCCCGAAGTAAAGCGGGAGCTGCTTTATAATCCTACGGGCATTGGGCACGTTATTCCTCTTGAGGACCTGGTAGGTTTCTGAATCTTCCGTTAATGCCGCGTGGGAGGATCCACCCATGAAATTGGGAATAAAGAGGGTAAGGGTTTCCTCGATGCTTTGGCTCCAGGCGGTAATGTAGTCGCGATCGAGCCCGGAAGTTTTTTGTTCCTGCCTGTCGAGGGTAAGATCCGATTCGCCCCGGGTAGAGTATTGGCCATACTCGTAGGTAGTCCATAACTTGCCCGCGTTGCTGCCCACGGCCAGGGCTACCGGAACCAGCAGAAAGAGGGTTTTCTTGACAAACGCGCGTACTTGTTTTTCCTTGACAGACTGTATGAATTGCACGATACCGAAAACCAAAACAGCCATGAAGGTATAAAAAGTAATCTGGGGGTGGCCTGCTTTAATTTGCAGGGCCAGGAAAAACCCTAGCAAAATGCCCCCGAAGAATAATTTTTTTCGATAGGCCAGGAAAACAGAGGCGATGACCGGGGCCATGTAGGCAATGGCAAGGGCTTTGGTATTATGGCCTGCTGCCAGGATAATAAAAAAATAGGAGGAAAAGGCAAAAGCGATAGACCCCGCGATGCTTAGCCAGGGGTTCACGCCAAAAATAAGCAAGGCAAGGTAGAAACCGGCCAGGGCAATGATGAGGTAACTGGCGGGGCGTGGGCCTATCTTGAAAAAACCATCAACCTTTCTAAAAAAATTACCATCATGGCGCGTGCTTATTAAAAAAGATGGCATTCCACCAAACATGCTGTTGGTCCAAAGAGCTTCTTCCCCGGTTTTTTCACGAAAATCCTGGATTTCTTTGGACATACCTTTGAAATTTGATACATCAGACTGCATTAACTGCTTGCCTTCTAACAAGGGCGTAAAATAAATATATGATAACGCTATAAATAGCATGAAAGCCAGTACATGCGGCAAGGCACTTTTGTATTTAATAGCTCCTTTTTTCATTTATGAGATTATGTTTTGTTTTTTTTGAGCTAGAATTTGTTCATGTGATAATGGGCTAAAATATAAATTTAAATTGAATTCTGTTTTTTAAATCCTTATTTTTTTTCAATAAATCCGGGATTTTTCAAACTACAGATATCTACAAAAACATATAAAAAGTCTATTTTTTTTGGACATTATTGAAA
>CAZKIR010000255.1:0-6258 GCA_964552835.1 uncultured Bacteroidales bacterium | reverse complement strand
TCCGAGGCATTTTCAATAAAATTTCGTACTTTTATCTCCCATTTTTTTACTTTTAAACCAAACCACCTTATATCATGAATTCAACCAACAAATTACTCGTTCTCGCCCTGGCAGCCGGAGCAGCAAGTTCTTGCCAACAAAAGGCCGGGCAAGAAGAAAACAAAAAGCGGCCCAACATCTTGTTTATCATGTCAGACGACCATGCTTACCAGGCCATCAGCGCGTACCAGGATCACTTGATCCAAACCCCGCATATCGACCGGCTGGCCGAGGAAGGCATGAAATTTACGAACGCGTGCGTTACAAACTCAATCAGCGCCCCTTCCCGTGCTGTTATCTTAACCGGGAAACACTGCCACATCAACGGGAAAATCGATAACCGGTTCCCTTTTGATACCTCGCAAACGACCCTGCCCCAAATGATGCAAGCGGCAGGTTACCAAACAGCCATGTTCGGTAAATTACATTTCGGGAACAATCCAAAGGGCGTGGACGTGTTTAAAATTCTTCCCGGCCAAGGGAATTACATTAACCCTAAATTTATTACCAACAACGGGGATACCACTTACACGGGCTATGTTACGGATATTACCACTGACTTGACCCTTGATTGGCTTAAAAACGACAGGGATAAAGACAAACCCTTCATGATGATGTACATGCACAAGGCACCACACCGTCCCTGGTGGCCAAGGTCTGACAAGTTCAAGAAATTTACCAAGAAAACCTTCCCCGAACCTGCCAACCTATTTGATGATTACAAGAACCGGGGCACGGCCGCCAAGGAAGCCGAAATGAATATCTTACGGCACATGTTGTATGATCACGACCACAAGATACGGCCCGAGACCCTGAAGGAGATGGGCGAGTTGAACCCCGACCTACCGCCAACAAAATGGGGCTTTCGCGGGCCTTATGGTCGTGCCAACGAGGAACAACGGGCACAATATGGCCCGGTCCTTGATTCCATCAATGAATTCTTTAAGGCCAACTGGAAAAGCATGAATTTGGAAGAAAAAATGAAATGGAAATACCAGCGCTACATGCAGGACTACCTGGGATGCATCGAATCAGTAGACGAAAACGTGGGCCACGTGCTGAATTACCTGGACGAGAGCGGCCTGGCAGAAAACACGATAGTGATTTACACCTCGGACCAAGGGTTTTACCTGGGCGAGCATGGATGGTTCGACAAGCGGTTTATTTACAACGAATCATTCCTTACCCCCTTGCTGGTGCGTTGGCCAGGGGTAATTAAACCAGGAAGCGTGAGCGATGAGATGGTGCAAAACCTTGATTTTGCCCAAACATTCTTGGATGCCGCGGGCATAGAACAACCAGAAGACATGCAAGGGGAAAGCCTAATGCCCCTTTTATCCGGTGATTTGGACGCGTGGGACCGGGATGCCGTGTACTATCATTACTACGAGTACCCGTCGGTGCACATGGTAAAAAGACATTATGGCATCGTGACCCCGGAATATAAACTCGCACATTTTTATTATGATATAGATGAATGGGAATTGTACGACCGGAAACGGGACCCCATGGAAATGAACAATGTATACCATGACACGGCTTATGCCGTTATCGTGGACAGCCTGAAAGTAGAGTTAAAAGAAATCAGAAAAAAATACAAGGACTCGAAAGAACTGGATCAAAAATACATCAAGCTATACAAGTCGAAAAAATTTAAATAAAACGTATCCCTCGCGAAGCCCCTCGGGACAACTTCATTCCCCAGGGGTTTCGCGAAATATTTTGTCCTTTTTGATGATCCAAAAATAACCAATCATAACGAAGAGTAAATAGTAAAACAGGTATGCATGAGACCGTATATTCTCGCCGAAACCAATTGGGAAACTTTACGAAAGGAAAAATTTGAACTGGCCATTTTGCCATGGGGCGCTATCGAAGCCCATAATTTTCACTTACCTTACGCGACCGATAACCTGGAAGCAGATTATTTGGTTGCCCAATCCGCCCAACTTGCATGGGAAAAAGGGGCAAAAGTAATCGTGTTGCCGACTATCCCTTACGGCGTGAACACGGGGCAAACGGATATTTACCTGGACATGAACCTGAACCCCAGCACACAATTGGCCATTTTACACGACATCATAAAAACCCTTGACAGACAAGGTATTTTCAAGTTATTAGTTTTTAACAGTCATGGCGGCAATGATTTTAAACCCATGTTAAGGGAATTAGGCTTAACATTTCCAAACATGTTTTTAGGCCTGGCAGAATGGTTTAAAATGCCCGAACGTCAACTATTTTTTGATGAACCTGGTGACCACGCGGAAGAAGTAGAAACCAGTTTGATGCTTTATCTTCGGCCTGATTTAGTCTTGCCAAAGGAAAAGTGGGGAAAGGGAAAGGAACATAAAATAAAAATTTCATCTTTTTCAGAACCCTGGCTATGGACCGAGCGGAAATGGTCTAAAGCAACCGATGATACGGGCATTGAAAACCCTACACAGGCCACGCTTGAAAAGGGCGAAAATTTTTTTAATGCCATTACCCGGCGTTTGGGTGATTTGTTCGTGGATATTTGCCAGGCAGAAATTGACAATTTGTATACCTGATCACCCTTCCATTGTATCAATGTTTATCAGAAATTGGTTTCTTATACCGTGCTTCAAATATGGTAACGAAATATCTTAATTAAATGAAAAGAAAAGCAAAGATGTATAAATTATTGGTAATGACGGCTATCGTGGGTATATTACACGTTTGCGATGAGTAGAAAAAACCAACAAATAAAAGATCCTGCCCTACTGAACAAGATTATCCTCTCGGCACGTATCATCAGGGTGGCCATGAACGATAACGGCTATCCTTATATTCTGCCCTTCAATTTCGGCTTTGATGATAATAGCATTTATATCCACGCTGGAACGGAAGGAAAAAAACTCGATCTACTAAAAAAAGACAACAAGGTGGGCTTCGAGATAGAAGGGGATGTAGACATTATCCAAGACGAGAAAGCTTGTAAATGGTCCACTTTCTATCAATCGGTTATTGGCAAGGGAAGGATGGAAATAATCACCAGCACGGTAAAAAAAACCCGTGGACTTGAAATCATCATGGCCCATCATGGCGCCAAGCCCCCCTTTCACTTCAATGACAAGCAGATAGCTGCCACTGTAATTTTAAAACTGCCCATTGAATCCATGACTGGAAAAAAATCAAGCAATCACGATCAATTGATCGCGGCATGGCAATATCATTTTACCACCGAACGGATAAAGGCCAGGGAAGTCCGCTTAAAAGACCTCCAGGATATCCATCATTTGCACTCCTTCCCCGAAGTCGACGAGTTTAACACGATGGGGATTCCTAAAAACCTGGATGAAACATTGCAGGGGATTGAACCTTTCCTGAATGAACAGAACAAGGCTACCCGAAAACTCTATCTTTGGACATTACGCTTGAAAGAAACCGAGGCCTTTGTTGGCCTGGCCGGCCTTTCCCTCTCGCTTGATAAATTTCGCTTGGGCGAGATGTTTTATAAACTGCTTCCTTCGGCCTGGGGCAAGGGGTATGCAACGGAAATCGCAAAATCGTTGATTGAACGGGGATTTAAGGATTTTCATTTACACAAGATGGAAGCCGGGGTGGCCACCGGCAATACCCGTTCGATCAAGGTACTAGAAAAATGTGGCATGACAAGGGAAGGCACCCGCAGAAAAATATTGCCTATTCGTGGAAAATGGTTGGACAATTACCATTACGCTATAGTGGAAGATGATGGAAACAATTAGCACCTATTGAACGGCACCCGATGATCGTGGCCATGGTACATGAGATGAGCACCATGCTAAAGCATGGTGAAACAATACAACCCACCACCTCCCCTCCACACCAGACCGCTTTAACGGGCTTTTGGGCTCCCAAGGTGGCGCAATCATTTAGGTTGTTTGAATTTTGATGCCGCGCATTTCGCCCATTTTTTTTTGTGGTTGAGGTGGGGTAGTGGGGCATCTCAGAAAAGCCACAAGTTACAAACTTGCGGCAGGAGTGACTAACAGGGATACACGTGCATATGATATTTCGGTGTACAAAGATAAAATGACGGCATATTAAATATCAAAGGACTAAACTAAAAGAGTTACCAAACAAAGCTTGTTCAAAAAACAATACCTCTCGCAATAGTAAACTCTCAATGATTTTTTATACTCCTCATAATTTCTAGTCAATCACTTTTTCCTTTTTCTAACAATCACTTTAAATCCACTCGAAAACAACCACACTGTTAATACAAGGATCAGCACCGAAAACCCGAGCAACAAATAATCCTGTTGGCCCATGAAACGGACCAGGTTTTGTGCCATCGCCCACAAAGTAGCCACCAGCACGAAAAGCATGGGCAAAAACGAGATATAAATATTCTTTTTTTTCCGGTGAAGGAAAACGGTAACAATTCCCAGGGCCAGCGCTGCCAATAACTGGTTCAAGGCACCAAAAAGCGGCCATAACACCAGGGCGCCCTTGGCCCCAGGTTTGGCAAAAGTAAGGGCGGCTGCCAGTATAACCACGATCAAGGTGGCAACATACCGATTATTCAGTGGTTTTCGCACGCTCCCGCTATCTTTTTGGAATATCTCCTGTAGGGAAAGCCGTTGGATACGGGCGGCCGAATCCAAGGTGGTATTCGCGAAACTCACGATAAATACGGCAATGAGGGCTTTAGCAAAAACCAGCGGCATGCCATAACTGTTCATCAAGTTCGCGCCCCCCGTTACAAAAGCAGAAAGCTTGGCATCCAAGCCGGAGGCAACAGCCCAGGATGAATAATGTTGTTGAAAAGCCTCGATGCCATGAAAAATTTGCCCGTCCTTTTCCATGCCCATACCCAATCCCCCGGCCACGGCCATAAGTACTACCAAGGCCAAGAAGCTTTCCAAGAGCATGCTACCGTAGCCCACGAAAAGCATATCGTTCTCGTTATCTAATTGTTTTACCGTGGTACCGGAACTGGCCAGCGCGTGAAAACCCGAGATAGCACCGCAGGCAATAGTAATGAACAAGATGGGCATCATGGCAGGAATATCGCTGCCTTCGGCCAAGGCGGCCGGGTTAATGGCCGGGGCAGAAATAACAGGGTGCGCCACGAACAAGCCGATCAACAACAGCAACATCGCCACCAGGAGTTGATGGGAATTGATATAATCGCGGGGCTGCAAGAGTTTATGCACCGGTATGGTAGATGCGAAAAACACGTACACGAACAAAACCAGGCACCAGCTTACCACGCTGGACCCGCCCAAAGGTGGCAAGGTGATGGGCAAGTACAATCCGGCCCCGACCGAAATATACAGCAATACCACCGCGATGATGGAATACAGCAATTCATTTTTTCCTTTCCGGATTTGCCAGCCCAGCCACACTGCAATAGGAATTTGCATCCACACCGGGAACACGGCCTCCGGGTACATGGTAAAAAGTACCCCCACGATCATGGCAAATACGGCCAACACCACGAACAATAATAATTGCATCAAAACTTGTAAAGCATAGCGGGTATCTTTGCCCAGCAAATCACCGGTAAGGTCGCCCAGCGTTTTGCCCCGGTGGCGTGCCGAGATGACCAAAGTGGCGAAATCGTGCACGGCACCTAGGAAAATAGAACCCAGGAAAACCCACAAAAAGGCCGGCAACCATCCCCAGATAACCCCGATGGCAGGCCCCACGATGGGGCCTAGGCCCGCTATGGTAGTAAAATGGTGGCCAAAAATGATATTTTTCCGGGTGGGCACGAAATCAATGTTGTCCCGGCGGGCATGCGAGGGCATCTTATTTTTCAAGCTAAGGGCAAAAATTTTCTTGCCCAGGTACCGGCCATACAAGCGGTAAGCAATAATATACCCGACAGCCGATAAAATAACCAGCAACAAGGAATTCATAAGCAAGGATTTTGTTTTTTCTCTTCAACGAGTTATTGACAAAAATACAAGATTATAACGATATTTAATATTTTTTTCTCGCTAAGCCTGCCTCGCCGCCAGGCGGGACGCCAAGGGGGACAATGCTCCTGGACGATAGCAGGTGCATTTTCTTCGCGCCTTCGCGGTCTTCGCGTGAGGTTTTTCTTTTCTCGCTAAGACGCTAAGACGCCAAGGGGGCCAATGCTCCTGGACGATAGCAGGCGCATTTTCTTCGCGCCTTCGCGGTCTTCGCGTGAGGTTTTTCTTTTCTCCCTAAGACGCTAAGACGCTAAGGGGACAATGCTCCTGGACGATAGCAGGCGCATTT